>SKWJ01000482.1 GCA_007128995.1 Paracoccaceae bacterium | reverse complement strand
TAGCCCGAGATCATGGGAAATGTATTCAGGCTCAGAATGTCGCCACGCCGGAGCACACGCCCTGTGACCGGATTATGCGCGCCATCGGTGTTGATGCCCGACTGGAACCACACCCATGTGTCGCGATATTCGGCATCTGGGAAGCGTTTCGCAATCTCCAGTTCCATCGCATCGCGTCCGGCCATGGCGACATCAATTTCGCGCGTGCCGGGTTTGATGGCCTCCCGGATCGCATATCCACCGACATCGGCCACCGCCGCGCCCGCGCGGATCAGCGCAATTTCGGCGGGGGATTTGTGCATCCGCTGGCGCATGGTCGCGGGCGCGATATCGACAGTTTGTGCGGGCTGCAGAAAGTCGTCCAGCAGCGCCTTCTGCGCCATCGAGATATGATCGCCCTCATACCCGATGCGCTTTGCCGTGCCCGTGACCGACCGGATCGCGCGCCAGTAGTTGTTTCGCGCCCAGTCGGTATAGGTGATATTGTCCCCATGAGACCTGCGCCAAGGCTGGGCTGCGTCAATGCCGGCACTGATTGTCACACTGTCCGAAGGGGTGACCACCAGCGCGTAGGGCCGCCCGAAGGCGCAGTACAGAAACCCGGAATAATAGGCGATATTGTGCATCGAGGTGAAAACACAGGCCTCGACCCCGGCCTCGGCCATCCGGGTGCGCAGACCGGAAAGGCGTGTGTCATATTCGGCGGCGGCAAAAGGCAGCACCCGGTCGCCCTGGTGAAAACGGTAGAACTCGGGACGGTCCATCTGGAAAACTCCGCATCAGGCCCACGCAACAGGAGTTGACATCTCCCCTGACCGCGTGAGCGGAAAAGCAAGATCCCGGCGTTCAGGATGGGTGAGAGGAGAAACACACACTGCGTGCTGGCGACGCCATCGCCGATCCCAAGAATACCATGCGCAACTGTGACACGAGAGACAAGAGGCATTTAGGCCCTGGGGCCTGGTCGCAGAGTTTTGTTTAAAGCCCGGTCCGACAGCAGGACGCAAAAAAGATGATCATGTTCAAGCGGCGCGCGCCAATAGGACCAAATCATCAAACTCACCGTACAGTCGGAACGAAACATCCGCGCGGGCCGCGATCGAAAAATATCAGTCGCCCCAGCCCGCCCTGTGGCACGGCCCGAGGCCTTGAGCAGCACCCGGCCAGAGGCTAATTGCGCGTCCACACTGCCCCGCATTGCAAGGAGACATTCGATGCTGCGCACCACAATTCTTGGCCTTACTGCTGCCACTCTGCCATTTGCTGCCTTTGCCACCCCACAAGGCTGGAACCCCTTGCTGGAGCCTGCGGAGCTTGCCGCCATCCTCGAGGTGGAAGAGGATGTGCGCATCATCCATGTCAGCGGCGAGTTCGAGGCAGGGCATATTCCCGGTGCGGCGTTTTCCGCCTATGCCAACTGGCGCGGCGGGCCAGCCAATCCGGGTGCGCTGCTTGCGCCTGAAACCTATGCCGCAGAGGCTGCGCGCCTCGGTATCACCGAAGACACCCCTGTTGTGATCGTACATTCTGGCGCGAACCCCACGGATATGGGGACCGCTGCGCGGGTCTATTGGACATTGAAATCTCTGGGCGTTCAGGATCTGGCGCTTCTGAATGGCGGCTTTGCGGCCTGGAGTGCGGCAGAGTTGCCGGTCGCGACCACGCCTTCTGAAATCGTGGCGTCCGATTTTACAGGCAACTGGACGAGCGATTGGTATATTTCCACCGCAGAAGTCACCGAACTGGTGGATCGCGGCGAAGCGCGCCTGATCGACAGCCGTCCTGAAGGGTTCTTTGAGGGGATCACATGGTCAATCGCGCGCCCCGGCACTGTGCGCGGGGCAGAGAACGTGGCTTTTGCCGATTTCTTTGAGGGCAACCGCATGGTCAACGCCGAGCAGGCGCGCGCTGTCGCTCAGGCCAATGGTCTGGAAGACGCGCCGATTACCGTGTCGTTCTGCAATACCGGGCATTGGGCCGCGATCAACTGGTTTGCGCTGTCTGAACTGGCGGGGGTAGAAAATACCCGCCTTTATGCCGAAAGCATGGCCGAATATGCCGCCCAGGGCCACGCGCTGGATAATGAACCAAACCGTGTAACCTATTTGTGGTTGACCACAAAGCGCTGGGTGGAAGGGCTGTTCTGAGGGCAGCAAACCGCCGCATCGCATTACCCGCCACGCATGAAACAGGTGCGTGGCAAGTCTCCGACCAGAAAGGCCCGCCCTCATGTTCATGCAACGTGCATCAGTTCTGCTGGTGGCTCTTGGCTTTACTGCTTTTGCATTTGTGATGGCGGGCCCCCGCGCGGGTTTGCTGGTGCTGGTGGGGCTGGGGTTTGGTTTGGTGCTGGAGGGCCTGCGCTTTGGCTTTGCCGGTCCGTGGCGGATGATCGTGACCGATCGGGACGGGCGCGGTGTGCTGGCGCAACTGATCGCCATCGCACTTGTGGCGGCTGTGGCCTTTCCGCTGCTGGCCGCCAATGAGGCGGAACTGGCCCCTGCCCATGCCCCGGTCGGCTTTGCGATGATCCTTGGTGCCTTCGTTTTTGGTGCGGCAATGCAGATTGTAATGGGCTGCGGCTCTGGCACGCTGTGCACCGTCGGCGGTGGCTCGGTACGCGACGTCGTAGCCGGAATCATCCCCCCGACGGCCCTGACGGACGAGGCTCAGCTCTGGCTACCGATCGTCGTCGGGGCGGTCGTC
>SKWJ01000191.1 GCA_007128995.1 Paracoccaceae bacterium | reverse complement strand
TACTGCAACAGGCCGATGGCGTTGCGCATAGTGTTGACCATCGCCTCGTAATCAGCAGCGGCAGCTTCACGGTCAAGGAAGATGATCGGCTCGCCAGCAGCCTCAAAGATGGCTTCCACCTCTGGGTCAGTGGCAGCGGCAGCGAACATTTCGGCAAACTTTGCCTTGATCTCTTCGGGCGTGTCGGGATGCATCCCGACCCAACGCGGGAAGGCCAGCCCCGAATATCCCAGTTCCGTGACCATAGGGGGGTTGCCAAGGGCTTCATTCACGCTGTCGGGCAGCGGGAGGCTGGACGTGTTCATCAGCGCGAAGCCGTTTTCCGGCACGATGGTCAGTGCGGTGGATTCCGTCACCGCTGCGACATCAATATGCCCGCCCAGAAAATCGGTGACGGACTCGCCCGTACTGCCATAGGGCACATAGATCGCCTCGGCGCCTGCCTGATCAATGGCGTTGGCTGCGCCCAAGAGCAGCGCATTGGTGCCGCCGATGGTGATGGGGCGTTCATTCAGCGCTGCGATGAAGCTGTCCCAATCGGGGAATTCATCCTCGCGTACGACCAGAACGGATGCGAAAGCGGCCAGATAGCCCAGAATATCAATCTCACTGGGGTCAACTGGGGCTTCTTCTTCGCTGAGCAGGGTGATGATCGGGGTGGGCGTGGCGTTGAACACCGTATAGCCATCCGCAGGCTGATTCAGCACATGCATCCAGCCGGTTACAGCCCCCGCGCCGGGATGATTTTCCACATTCAGTGAAGCTCCGCCAAAGTGACGTTCGGCCTCGGCGGCGAACATGCGCGACAACCGGTCAGACCCGCCACCCGCTCCAAAGGGAATGACCCAATTGATGGTTCCGCTGGGGTAGTCGGTGGCCACCGCCGTCGACCCTATTCCCATAGTCAGCGCAGCTGCCACACATGCCGCCGTTGTTGCCTTGAAGCTCATTCCCATTTCCTCCCACGAGATTTTTTCTTTAACCTGCGCGCCTGCTTTCGTTTCAGCCTCTCTCCCACGAGGACCACACGCGCGACGTCGCAGTTTCGCGCCCGCACCTGAAGCTGTCAACCCCTTGCTAAATGACGAATTTTACTGTTAGCCTCAGCGCTCGGAGGACGCATGCAAACCACTGTTCTTGTACCATCGGGCGTATTAGGGCTTGGGTTTTCCCAAGCTGCACTGGATCGCGGCATCGCAAAGGGCTGCGATGTGATCGCCATTGATGGGGGGTCAACCGATAGCGGCCCGCATTCGCTGGGCACTGGCCGGTCAAAATATTCGCGCGCCGTATCCAAGGCCGAGTGGCGCGCCCTGATGCAGGCGCGGGCGCGGGCACGGGTTCCGTTGATCATCGGGACAGCCGGCACCAGCGGGACTGACACTACCGTTGACTGGATGTATGAGATCACCGTTGAGCTGGCCGAGGAACTGGGCCAAAACCTGCGCGTGGCACGACTCTATTCGGGGCAAGAGCCTGATCGCGTCATCTCGAAACTGGCGGCAGGGCAGATCATGCCCTTGTCATTCGCGCCTGAGATAGACGCTGACACCCTGCAAGGCATGTCGAATATCGTAGCCCTTGCCGGGGCCGAGCAGATTCAGGCCGCGTTGCAGACCGGGGCGGATATCATCATCGCCGGACGCACCACGGATACTGCCATCATCGCCGCCCTGCCGCTGGCACGGGGTGCGCATCCGGGGGCCTGCTGGCATGGCGCGAAGATCGCAGAATGCGGCGCGCTGTGCTCCACGCATCCCGGCACGGGCGTGATCCGCGTTACGTTTGATCAGACTGGGTTCGAGGTCGAACCCATGGCCCCAGAGGCCGCCTGTACGCCACATTCCGTATCTGCCCATATGCTTTATGAGAACAGCGACCCGTTCCGGCTGTATGAACCGGGCGGCTATCTGGATGTCAGCGCCGCGCGGTATCAGGCATTGGACGGGCGGCGCGTCCGCGTCGAAGGTTCCAACTGGGTGTCCGGCCCCTATACGGTGAAACTGGAAGGGGCGCGGCTGGTCGGCTATCAGACTATGCTGCTGGCGATCCTGCGCGAAGCGCATTACGTCGCAAATGCACAGGCTTGGGCCGACAAGCTGGTCTCTGTGCTATCCGCGCGGGTGGCCGACCAGATCGGGCTTGCAACTGGGGATTTCAGCATCGAGTTGCGCCTGATCGGGGTTAATGCCGCCATGGGCGCGCTGGAAACCCGCGAAAGCCAGCCTGCCGAAGTCGGTGCACTTTGCCTGATCACCGCCGAGGCTCAGGAGATGGCGGATGAAATCGGGCGGCTGGCCAATCCGTTCCTGCTGCACATGCCCCTGACCGAGGACGAACCGCTTCCCACCTTTGCCTTCCCCTATTCGCCCGCGCAAACCAGTCGAGGGGCTGTTTACGAGTTCGCGCTCAATCATGTGATGAGACTGGACACTCCGATGGAGGCATTCCGTCTAGAACTCAGCGAGGTAGGCACCCGTGCCGACGTTGCGTGATCTGGTCAGAAAGGTTGCAGCCAAGAATGCAGGGCCGTTCCAAGTGACGGTTGATGTGTTTTGCGGCTCTGCCGAAGCTTACGCACATGTCTCAACTGCCCTGTCGAACAGGGCAGTTTGCGATCTGTTCGGCCTTGAGCCACAATTGCTGACCCGGTTCGACATCCCCGACCTGCATGTCATCAAGTTCTCCATGCCACGGATTGTGGTGCAGGGAAGTCGTTTTGACCGGGACATGCATGGCGCACAGTTTGGGACCTTATTGGAAGAATTGGTGATCTGAATCCTGCCGCATTGCCATCTTGACTGTAATGAACGCCCGTCGCGTTTTTGGAACGCTGCGGATCTCGTTGACTTAGAAGAACCCGCTTATTGCGTATTGCCGCCGAATTCGGTGACTTATCGACTGACCGTCTCGGCTAGATTTTGCGGGAGCCCTACTGAATCGCCAAAAATCGGCTTACCGTCCTTCACAACGCATGATCTTCGGGCTCCTCCGGTCAACGTCTGGTCAACCCGTGCCCACTTTTTTGGGCATATGGGGAGACGTCCCGGTCCGGCTGAATCTGGTCAATCGAATCGAAAAGCGGCAAGCTTTCAAACGGCTGCTAAGGCGCGGCCCGATCTTTTTTAAGCAATCTGACCAGTTCGGGATCACAGCGCTTATATTCGTCCGGGATATGCAGCGTGATGATCCGGTTGTCCGGCGGGCGCTGCTTGGCGGAAAGGTTGCGCGTCGAGGTGGCCGAGATCGTGCCCCCTGCCGGACACTCTACTGGTGCCTCGGGCGCGGACGCGATGTCCGCATTTCTACATGATCTGGCCGCAGGTAGTGCGGGGCTGTCTGCGCGGATGGCGGAAACGGAGATGCTCAACGCTGTCCTGACACGCGCCCAGAGCCAAGTTTGCCGAACAGGCTGACATCCGGTGACATTTGCCGATATGGTAGCCGCGATCAATTCACGGTTCCGAACGATGTCCAAGAAAACACTCAACACAAGCAATCTCGAAAAGCTCGGGCCCGAAAAACTCGCCGCGCTGGTGATGGATCTGGTGCAGGGCAATGCCGCGCTTCAGCGTCGCGCCCGGATGGAACTCAGCGCCGCGCAGGGGCCCAAGGATGTGGCCGCCGATTTGCGCAAGCGCTTTGCGTCATTGCGGCGCGCGAGCAGCTATGTCGACTGGCGCAAGCAGCGCGCGCTGGTCAAGGACGTCGACAGCTTGCTGGCACTGATCGAGACCAGCCTCATGCCGCAGGATGCGCATGAGGCGTTTGAGCTGTTGTGGTCGTTTCTGCAGCTTGCCCCTTCGATCCATGAGCGCACGGATGACAGCAATGGCGCGGTCGGTGATGTGTTTCGGCGCGCGGTGGATATGATTGCAGAGCTGTCGCCGCGCGTCACGATGGATGCAAAGGCCCTTGCCGCGCGCATTCTCGATGCGGTGGCCGATGCCGGTTACGGCGAATTTGACGGGATCATTCCGGCGACGGCTGCAGCGCTGGGGCCAGAGGGACTGGAACACCTGAAACAGATCACCAAGGCTTGGGCTGAAACGCCGCCGACGCCTGCCGAGATCGACGCCTATCAGCGGTTCGGGCTGCACTCTTCGCCTGCCGATGCTGTCCGGCGCGCGAAGAAATCCACCTGTTCCATCATCCTGGCCGATGTGGCGGACGCGCAGGGCGATGTGGATGCCTATATGGCGCGCTATTCGGCCGAACAGCTGACCTATGGCACGATCGCGCCCGATGTTGCGCGGCGCTTGCTTGCAGCGGGGCGCGTGCAGGAAGCCTATGACATTGCCCAGCGTTCCATGGCGCGCGAGGCTGACAGCACGTTCCGGATGTTCAATTCCGACCTTGATGAGGTGTATGAGGCGTCTCTGGAGGGGCTGGGGAAGCTGGATGATCTGAAAGCGCATCTCTGGGCGACATTCGAGCAGAGCCTCAGTGATCGTGCGTTACGCAAATACCTCAAGCTGCTGCCTGACTTTGACGATATCGAGGCCGAAGAGAAGGCACTCGATTTGGTCGGTGACCATCCGCGCCTGAATGCGGCACTCGGCTTTCTGGTCGACTGGCCCGCGCTGGATCGCGCCGCAAAGCTGGTTCTGGCGCGGGCTGATGATCTGGATGGCAATTCCTACACCACCCTGTCGCGGGCCGCAGAGGCGCTGGATGCGCGTCATCCCCTGGCGGCGACGCTTGTCCGGCGCGCAATGATCGAGGACACGCTGAACGGCGCAAAATCCTCGCGCTACCGCCATGCGGCGCGGCATCTGGCGGACTGTGGGGCGTCAGACGCGCAGATAACGGAGTATGGCGCAACTCTCACCCATACAGGGTTCATCGAGGCACTGCGCCAGAAGCACGGCCGCAAATACGGCTTCTGGTCGCTTGTGGATGGATAGAGGCCTGCATCCCCCGAAAGACCACAAACGCCTGATCCGTTCGACCCCCTCGTCGATCCCGCCGCGCGCCATGGCCCGGCGCTGAGGTTGACGCGGTCTTCACGGCGAACCTGACCCTTTGATCGAGGAGAAAATCATGAGCGTCGAGCAAGATAATGAGGGCTACCGTTCGTTCGCTCGAGGCGGAATCACCGGCGTAATCAGCATCAACACGCTCGCCTTGGGTGCCGTGCTCTCCCGACTGCCGGACCTGCGCAACCTTGCCGACCCCGACGAGGTCTTTCTGGCATTTATGGCTTGGATTTCTGGTGTAGTTTTTGGCGTTCTCGCATGGCTCGCTGCCGCTCTAGCCGCGCAAGCTCATGCAAACCGCGCGACAAGTCGGGAAAAGTTTGTCGCGACGCTGGGCTATTTGTTCTTTCTCGGGTCGCTGACCTGCTTTGCAGAGTGCTAGAGCGGTTGCTGCAGCCGCGTATCTTGCGCCCGGTCAGAACTTTCTGCAATTTTTTCGAAGATCACCGCCACCGCTTCGGCGCCGGGATCATTGTGCCCAAAGATGCTTGCCTCCGAAAGATAGCTGGCACGCCCCGCGCGTGCATGACGGATCGTTGCGGTATGGTCGGCCCCATTTCGGGCGGCTTGGGCCGCCTGCGTCACGCCTTGACCCAGATCACGCAGCCCCGGGGAAAGGGCATCGATCATCGTCCTATCGCCAAGCCGCGCACCGCCGACTTGCTGAACACGCTCCAGACCCGCCTTCAGCGCTTCGATCGGGTTTGCCCCGCTGGCCGAGGCATCGCCTGCCGCAGCAAAGAAAATTGCCAGCAACACGCCTGATGACCCGCCCATGGTCTGGCTCAGTTCCAGACCGATGGCGCGGTAGAGTTGCGTATGGTCAGCCAGCGGCAGGCGATCCATTGCCTTGAGAAGCGCGCGCGCCGCTGTGGCGAGCGTGCTGCCAGTGTCGCCATCGCCGGATTTCGCGTCGAGCGCGTTCAGATCAGCCTCGACGGCGATCAGGGCATTACAGCAGAGCTCGATCATTGCACAGGCGGCGTCATTGCGCGACGGAATCGGCTGGATCGGAGTCAGCCCGTCAGGCAGGGCCAGCAGCGCGATTTCGCCCACCGCGTTGCAGCCCGGCCACGCCGAAAGTCCGACTGGGGCCTGCAACGCTGCCTCGTCGGTTGCAGTTGCGGGAAACAACGACACCGAAAACCCGTGCATATCCAGCGAGGTCATCATCGGCGCAGGACCGATGATCCAGCGCACCCGGTCCCCGATGCGGGACCGCACCAGTTCCTCGGCCAGCACCGCCATCTCCAGCGGCGTCGTGCCGCCCAGATTGTTCATCAGGGCGACCTGCGGTTCAGAGGTCACCCTTGGCGCCAGCCGTTCGATCACCTTTTCCATCGCATCGCGGGCAGTGGCGAAGTCCACCTGTTCGATGCCCGGCTCGCCATGGATGCCAAGGCCCAGTTCAGCCCTGCCGGGGGCGATGCGGTTTTCCTTGGGCGATCCGGGAATGGTGCAGGTATCCAGCGACATGCCGATGGAAACCACACCTTTGATGATGCGATTGGCCTCGGCGGTCAGGGTGTCCAGATCAGCCCCTTGTTCGGCCAGTGCCCCGATGATCTTATGCACGAACAGCGTTCCCGCGACGCCCCGTGCCTGCGGCAAATCGGGCAGGGCCACATCATCATCGACGATGACCATACTGACCTTCAATCCCTGTGCCCGCGCGCGTTCGGCAGCAAGGCCGAAATTCAGCCTATCGCCGGTGTAATTCTTGACGATCAGTAGGCAGCCAGGCTTGCCCGTCACCGCCAGTATCCCCGCCAGAACGGCATCGACGGAAGGTGAGGCAAAGACCTCGCCACACACAGCCGCTGTCAGCATTCCCTGGCCCACAAACCCTGCATGGCTGGGTTCATGCCCCGAGCCCCCACCCGAGACCAGCGCGACGCGCGAGCGGTCCCAGTCGCTGCGTAGCACGACCTTGATATGCGGGTATCCATCCAGCCGCACCAGTTTGCCTGCCGACAGGCGCAACAGCCCGTCAATCGCCTCGGTCACCAGTGTTTCGCGGGAGTTTATGAATTGTTTCATGGGTCTCTCCTCAGGGGATGCGCGCGCCGGTCGCATCGAAATACAGGGCATTGGCAGGCTCGACAGACAGCGCATCCCCGGCGGCAAGGGCGGTATGGGGATCGGCGAGGGTAATCAGTGCATGGCCCTGCAACGACAGGTGCAGTCGTGTCTGGTCGCCCAAGTGTTCGACCCGGACCACCTGCGCAGGCTGACCTGCGCCAATCCGGATATGTTCGGGCCGCAGCGCGATGCGGTCCGCGCCCTTGGGCGCTGCAGGAAACACGCCTGCGGGCAGCACATTGATGCGTGGCTGTCCAAGGCGGCCTGCGACATACAGGCTGACGGGGTTCTCGTAGATCTCGCGCGGTGTGCCGATCTGCACAAGCCGGCCTTCATCCAGCACCCCGATGCGGGTGGCCATGGTCATCGCCTCAGTCTGGTCATGGGTGACATACAGAAGCGTCGCGCCCAGTTCGGCCTGAATGCGCTTCAATTCCACCCGCAGATCGGCGCGGAGTTTCGCGTCAAGCGATGAAAGCGGTTCATCCATCAGATAAATCGCCGGGTCGCGCACCAATGCCCGTCCGATGGACACGCGCTGCATCTCGCCCCCTGACAGGGCAGTGGCCTTGTTGTCGAGCTTGTGTGCAATTTGCAGCGTCTCGGCCACTTGCTGCACCTTGCGCCGGATCTCAGCCTCTGGCGTGCGCAAAATCGGCGAGCGCAGCGGAAAGGCCAGGTTGTCGCGCACGCTCAGATGCGGATAGAGCGAGTATTGCTGGAACACCATCGCCACATCGCGCTGAGCTGGTGTTTCGCGCGTCACGCTGCGCCCGTCGATTTCGATATCCCCCTGATCGGGGGCCTCCAGCCCTGCGATCAGGCGCAGCGTGGTGGTCTTGCCCGCCCCGGTCGGCCCCAGCAGGACCAGAAATTCGCCATGTGCAATGGTCAGGTCCATATCCACCACGGCCGGGGTGGAACCGAAGGATTTGCTCACATTGCCCAGTCGCACCTCAGCCATGTGCCAGCACCCCTTCGTTCAGTTCCGACCGCAACGCATGGCCTGTCTGGGCATCAAACAGGGTGATGGTAGAGGATGTGAATTCCAGTCCCACGGCTTCATCCATCCGCACCTGCTTGTCGGACGGAACCCGCGCCTTGATCTGCCCGTCCTGCGTCTGCACGGTTACGATCTGGGTCGTGCCCAGATATTCGCTGGCCAGCACCCGCCCGCGAAAAGTGGACCTGTCGGACAGACGCACATGCTCGGGCCGCACCCCGAGCGCCATGTCGCCTTCAAACGGGCTGCGGGTCTGGGGCACTTTGAAACTGGCGTGGCGCATGGCGATTTCGGTTGCGCCAGCGGCCACCCGCCCGTGAAAGCGCAAGAAATTCATCGGCGGAGAGCCGATGAAACCGGCCACAAACATTGTCGCGGGCTTGTCATAGATATCCTGGGGCGTGCCGAATTGTTCGACCACGCCATGGTTCATCACCACGATCTTGTCGCCCATCTGCATGGCTTCCAACTGGTCATGGGTCACATAGACGGTTGTCGCCCCCATCCGGTCATGGAGCGCGCGCAATTCCTCGGCCATGTGCTCGCGGAATTCGGCATCCAGCGCGCCCAGTGGTTCGTCCATCAGAAAACACTTGGGGTCGCGCACGATGGCACGCCCCAGTGCGACGCGTTGCCGGTCCCCGCCCGACAGGCCCCCGACGGGCCGGTCGAGGATATCGGTAATCCCGAGGATCCGCGCCACTTCGGCCACCTTGTCGCGGATCTGCGCGCGCGGCATCCCCTGAGAGGCCAGCGGATAGCTGATATTGCGCCGCACATTCATATGCGGATACAGCGCGAACATCTGGAAGACGAAGGCGATATCGCGCTGGCTGGCGGGTTTGCGGCCGCATTCCTCGCCATCAATGTAAATCTCGCCCGAGGTCGGCAGCTCCAGCCCTGCGATCATGCGCAGAGTCGTGGTCTTGCCACAGCCCGATGGCCCCAGCAGCATGAAGAATTCGCCATCCTCGATCTTGAAGCTGGACCCTTCGACAGCCGTGAAACTGCCGAATTCCTTGCGCAGGTTCTTAATAACGATCTCGGCCATGCGCTATTCCGGGAAGTGGCTGACGATCAGGAACATAACAGTCCCGGTCAGCGTGACGATAAAGGACCATGTAAAAGCCCACAGGACAAATGGCTGCATCAGCATGAAGATGCCCAGCCCGATCAGGACCGACGCTACAATCTCCCAAGGCCCACGCCGCATTCGCAGTAATCCGTTCAGAAAACCGCTCATTTCCGCACCGCCCCGAATGTGATCCCGCGCAGCAGATGTTTGCGCAGCAGGATGGTGAATACCATGACCGGAACCAGAAACAGCGTCGCCCCTGCGGCAACCGCAGGCCAGTCGCGCCCGCCCACACCGATGATGGTCGGAATGAACGGGGGCGCTGTCTGCGCGGTCCCCGAGGTCAGCAGGACTGCGAAGGCATATTCGTTCCAGGCGAAGATCAGGCAGAAGATCGCTGTCGAGGCAATACCCGTCGCCGCCTGCGGCAGCACCACCTTCACGAAGGCCTGAAATCGGGTATAGCCGTCGATCAGCGCCGCCTCTTCATATTCGCGCGGGATCTCGTCGATGAAGCCTTTCAGCAGCCAGACGGCCAGCGACAGGTTGACCGCTGTATAAAGCAGGATCATACCCGCATGAGTATCCGACAGCCCTGCTGCGCGGAACATCAGGAATATGGGGATCGCCACGGCAATCGGCGGCATCATCCGCGTGGACAGGATGAAGAACATCAGATCGTCCTTCAGCGGAATGCGATAGCGCGAAAACGCATAGGCCGCGAGCGTGCCGAGGAAGACCGACAGGAAGGTGGACCCGAACCCGATGATGACCGAATTCATAAACCGCTCGCCAAAGCGCGAGGGGCCGGAGATGACCATGCCCTTGTCGTGCACGATCTGCTCATACCAGGTGGTCGGGGGATTGGCGGCCAGTTGTTCGGCACCGGCGCGGTTTTGCAGCGTGAACAGGTTCACATAGCCTTCGAGCGTGGGCTCGAACACCACTTTGGGCGGGTAGGCAATCGCGTCGCTGGAGGATTTGAACCCGGTCGCTATGATCCACAACAGCGGCACCAGCGTGATCAGCGCATAAAGCACGACCAATACGCACGCGATCCATTTCAGCCGCACGGAGGGTTCGGTGATGGAATAGCTGCTCATCTGCTCTTCACCCTGTTGAGCGCCTTCACATAGATCGAAGCCAGCCCGAAGACGGTGACAAACAGGATCACCGCATAGGCCGAGGCATAGCCCGTGCGCCATTTCTCGAAGGCTTCGCGCTTCAGATTGATCGAGGTCAGTTCCGTCGTGGACCCCGGCCCGCCACCCGTCAGTTGCACGACCAGATCGAACATCTTGAAATTCTCGATGCCGCGAAACAGCACCGCC
>SKWJ01000145.1 GCA_007128995.1 Paracoccaceae bacterium | reverse complement strand
GTGTAACCACATAAAACGCGAAAGAAGCCCCCAAAAAGAACATGAAGGGCGACGCAATCAGGAATGGCAGAAAAGCGTGCTTTTCCGACCGATACAATCCAGGGGCCACAAAGCGCCACATCTGATGCGCGATAACCGGAAAGGCCAGCATGAAGCCACCAAGAATCGAGACCTTGATCGCAACAAAGAAACCTTCCTGTGGGCTGATGAATATCAGGTCACAATCCTGCCCACGGGTCGCAAGCGCGTCGCAGAGTGGCGCTGTCAGAAAATTGAAAATCGGGGTCGCGACACCGAAACAGAGCGCCATGGCGACAATGAAGGCAAGAACCGATTTCATTATGCGCGAGCGCAACTCCGCCAGATGTTCGATCAGCGGCGCACTTTTGTCATCTATGTCATCTGTCGGGGGTGAACTGCTCATGCCTTGCTCTTGTCCGTCTCGACAGCGGCGTCCTGCTCGGGCGGCGAAGTATCGGCAGAGGCTGCCGTCCCGGTACCATCGTTTTGCGCGGCGCGTTCCTTGCGCAGCTTTTCCATCTCTGCGGAAATACGCGCAGTCGCTGCCTTGTCCTCGTCAGAGGGTGTGGTCTTGGGATCAGGCGCGCGGGTCTTATCTTTGAGAGGGTCCCATTTGCGCATCTTGTTCAACTCGTCCAGACCCATGCCCTTCGTGTCAGTGGCATTGCGCAGATCGCGTGCAACATCCTTGACACCGCTCGCATCGGCGGCGTCATCCATCGCGCGCTGAAACTCCCGCGCCATGGCGCGCGCCTTGGCCGTGAACTGGCCAAGCGTGCGAAACATCTTGGGCAGGTCCTTTGGACCCACCACAATCAGGGCGACGATGCCGACCACCATCAGCTCTGTCCAGCCGATATCAAACATGACTATTCCTTCGCCCCGGCGCTGTCAGAACCAACCCGGCCACTCACCTGTCCAACCTGGCAGATCCGATGCGCTCAGACCTTGTCCTTGTCACGCTCGGGTGTGATATCGCGCGCGCTTGTCGCAGATGTGTCCTCAGGTGCTTTCTCGATCTCGTCAGAGCCATCCTTGAGCCCTTTCTTGAACGATGTAATGCCTTTGCCGACTTCTCCCATCAGCGCACTGACCTTGCCGCGCCCGAAGAGCACCAACACGACGATTGCGATGATAATGAAGCCTGCGGGGCCGATATTGTTAAGCATGCGAGTCTCCCTTTGCTGCACAAGCGGGGATCTGAAGTGCAGACCTTCCCTCCCCATTTATGGGCTCTTGTAGGCTAATCAAAGCCCAAATTTGAGAATCAGACGAATTTCCTTCGGCGGATCATTTATGCTGGACCGATCCGAGCGTGACATATCGCTGTGCCAAATGCATATGCCGAGGCGGCAGGCCGCGCCATCAGTCGAGCGAGCGAAACTCCTGTTTCTGTCGGTCTGTCCAATTTACAACCAGCCAGTAACCGGTTTCAGTCTCTCGTTCGTCCAGCACAATGGACTGCTGATACAGCCATGCCCGCTTACGGCCCTCGGAAAATTTCAGTTGCAGGTCTTCCTGATGCCGGGTGTCGTCAAGCTGACGGGTAATCTCCGAGAAAAAAGTCTCCAAGCCTTCGCCGGTTATCGCGGAGCCTAGAAAAACACCCTCTTGCCTGCACGCGCGATCGAACAGCGCGGTTCGCTGATTGTCCGGCAACAAATCCGCCTTGTTCCACAACTCCATGACCTGCGCATCAGATGTGACACCAAGATCGGCGAGAATGTCGCGGACATTGCGCGCCTGCTCTTCAGTCTCTGGATGTGCGATATCACGGACATGGACGATCAGGTCTGCTTCGAGAACCTCTTCCAACGTGGCACGAAATGCCGCCACAAGCTGTGTCGGCAGATCCGAGATGAACCCAACTGTATCAGAAAGGATGACTTCCTTTCCTGTTGGCAGACGGACGGCCCGCATGGTGGGGTCAAGCGTCGCAAAGAGCATGTCTTTCGCCAGCACCTCGGCACCGGTCAATTTGTTGAACAGCGTCGATTTGCCTGCATTTGTGTATCCCACCAGCGCAATCACTGGGAACGGTACTTTGCGCCGCGCAGCGCGATGCAATTCGCGCGTCCTGACGACCTTGTTCAATTAGCGGCGCAAGCGTACCATCTGCGTGTCTATCGCACGTCTGTCGGCCTCGATCTGCGTCTCGCCGGGACCACCGACAAAACCCAGCCCACCGCGTTGCCGCTCCAGGTGGGTCCAGGCGCGAACAAGGCGCGTGCGCTGATAACTCAGTGCGGCCAGCTCTACCTGCAAGACACCCTCTCGTGTGCGGGCGCGATCCGCAAATATCTCTAGAATAAGGCCGGTTCTGTCCAGCAGCTTCACATTCCAGGCACGTTCAAGGTTGCGCTGCTGAACAGGGGTCACCGGCCCGTCAATCAGCACAAGTGCAATATCCTGTGCTTTGATCATTTCGCGCAGCTCTTCGACCTTGCCTGACCCGAAAAGCATGCCTGGATGGGCTTTCGGCAAGCGCACCACAGCGTTGCCCGCCACATCAAGTCCCGGCAATGCATGCGCAAGCGACACCGCTTCGGCAAGGGCGAGTTCCGGATCGCGAAGTGATGTCTGGGACTTTATCTCAGGATGCAGCACCAGCGACCGAGTGGCTGCGACTTCTGTAGCAAAACCTTGCCCGCTTCCTTCCGTCACCATGCCTGAGATCAGTTTTCCCCCTCGTATAGCG
>SKWJ01000173.1 GCA_007128995.1 Paracoccaceae bacterium | reverse complement strand
GCTGGGCTTAACGAAGGTATATGGCCCAAAGCGCCTGACCCTGATCCCTGGCTGAATCGGCGCATGCGCGCCGATGCTGGCTTGTTGCTGCCCGAACGTCAGATCGGGTTGGCGGCGCATGACTTTCAGCAAGCCATTGGTGCGCGCGAAGTGATTCTGTCCCGCGCCATTCGCAGTTCCGAGGCACAGACAGTGCCGTCGCGCTGGTTGAATCGTCTGACCAACTTGCTGGACGGATTACCCGGCGCAGGCGCAGCGGCGCTGAAGGACATGCGCGCGCGGGGCCGGGTCTGGTTGGATATGGCCGTACAGTTCGAAGCTGACCGTCGCATGGTTCCGGACATGCCGCCTGAACCGCGCCCAGCACCCGCGCCCCCGGTTGCAGCGCGCCCGCGGCAATTGCCTGTGACCGCGATCAACCGTCTGATCCGCGACCCGTATGAGATTTATGCGAAATATGTTCTGCGGTTGCGCAAGCTGAAAGCACTTCATCCCTCGCCGGATGCGCTGTTGCGGGGAACAGTTTTGCACAAGGTGCTGGAAGAATTTACCGGCGCGGAACTTACGGATGATCCGCAGGCCCAGCTCATGGATATCGCCCGTCAGACGCTTGCGCGCGAAGTGCCCTGGCCTGCTGCCCGCGCCGTATGGCAGGCGCGGATGGGGCGTGCGGCACAGAGCTTCTTGCAATTTCATCTGGCGCAGCCCGGTCGGATATGCCTGCTCGAAACGCAGGGTGCGCTTGATCTCGCGCGCCCGGCCTTTCGGCTGACGGCAAAGCCAGACCGTGTGGATGAATGGCCGGACGGACGTATTCATATCATAGATTACAAGACCGGACAGGCCCCCACGAAGCTGCAACAACAATATTTTGACAAGCAGCTTTTACTTCAGGCGATGATGGCCGAAGACGGAGCTTTTGAGGCGCTGGGCCCGCGTGAGGTGGCGCGCATCACATATCTGGGGCTTGGCAGCAACCCCAAGCCCGAGGTGACCGAGATCACCGCCGCCCTGCTGCGCAGACACGCCAGCAGTTCGAGACTCTGATTGCCGCCTATCTGGATGACAAAAAGGGCTTTGCCGCACGGCGCATGCTGCTGATGGAACGCGATGTATCTGATTATGACCATCTGTCGCGCTATGGCGAATGGGTGATGCAGGACGCGCCAAGGGTTTTGCATGTCGGGGGTGCACATGCGGTTTGATGAGGCGACCCTTGCCCAGAACAGAGCGTCCAGCCCGATTACCTCGACATGGCTTTCTGCCAATGCCGGATCAGGCAAGACGAAGGTTCTGACAGACCGCGTCGCGCGGCTTTTGTTGCGCGGGGTCGAGCCGCAGCGGATCTTGTGTCTGACCTACACGAAGGCGGCGGCCAGCGAAATGCAGAACCGTCTGTTCGCGCTTTTGGGAAAATGGGCGATGTTGCCCGAACAAGATCTGCGCCATGCCCTCGCGCGGATAGACGAGCGGCCACAATCCGGGCTGGCCGAAGCGCGACGCTTGTTCGCGCGCGCGATCGAGGCGCCTGGCGGGCTGAAGATCCAGACAATCCATTCCTTCTGCGCGTCGCTTCTGCGTCGCTTTCCGCTGGAAGCCGGGTTGTCACCGGCATTTACCGAAATGGATGACCGATCTGCCCGTATCCTGCGCGCAGAGGTTCTGGACATGCTGGCGCTAAGTGACGCGCGCCCGCAATTCGATGGGCTGGCGACGCTCTTCACAGGGGCCGAACTTGACAACCTGCTGGTCGAGATCTGTGCCAATGCCGCAGGCTTTTCTGGCGAAGTGCCCGAAGCCGGTTTGCGCATGGCGCTTGGCCTGCCCGAGGGGTTTGATCCCGCAACGCTGCTTGCAGAGGTGTTTCTGGGAAGTGAGGATGCCCTGTTCAAAGCAATTGTGCCGGTGCTGGCCCAGGGTGGCAAAAAAGATGTGGACGCTGCCGAGAAGCTTCTGGCGCTTACTGCTGGCGACCCCGATATTGCGACATTGGAAAGCCTTGAAGATCTGTTCCTGTTCAAGAGCGGTCAAAGGGCGTTTCAGGCGAAGATCGATGATTTCCCGAACAAGGCCACCCGGACCGCCCTTGGTGCGCTGATGGACCCGCTCAATCAGCTCATGATACGGGTCGAGACGGCGCGCCACCGCCGTCTGGCGCTGGCCGCTTTCGAGCGTTCAATGGTGCTACACCGATTTGCACGTGCGTTCCTGCCTGAATACACCCGTGCGAAGGCCGCCCGCGCCTGGCTTGATTTCGATGATCTGATCGCCCGCGCCGGGCAATTGCTGACTGACCCTTCGGTTGCCCAATGGGTGCTGTTCAAACTGGATGGAGGTGTCGATCATATTCTTGTCGACGAAGCGCAGGACACGGCGCCCGGTCAATGGCGTGTGATCGAGCAGTTGGCGCAGGAATTTACCGCCGGGGTAGGCGCGCGCGATGCAAGCCGAACTCTGTTTGTTGTCGGTGACAAGAAGCAATCGATCTACTCCTTTCAAGGGGCTGATCTACAGGTATTCGACGAAATGCAGGCCTTGTTCCGCACCAGACTCGGCCATGTCGACCTTGCCCTGAACGAGGCAATTCTGGCCCATTCGTTCCGGTCCTCGGATGCGATATTGCGGACGGTCGATGCAACATTCCGCCCCCCGCGCGATACCGGGCTTGGGGGTGCGCCGCAGCATATTGCCTTCAATGACACGCTTCCCGGGCGCGTGGATCTGT
>SKWJ01000060.1 GCA_007128995.1 Paracoccaceae bacterium | reverse complement strand
CTGGCGTTGCAGTTCCGCGCGCTTTTCAAGCAGCCGTCGGTTTTTCGGGGTCAGGTCGTGGACCAGTGCTGAAAACCCTGTCCAGAACTCTTCCGGGGTCACGTTCGTGCCGGGCAGTGCTGCCGTCTCCAGAAAGTCACAAAGCTGTTGGTCTACCTGCAAGCCTTCGCGCCTGATCCGCTGTCCCATGTCATTCCTTTCGTTCTTTTGCCGCCGCGTTCGCGTGCCGCGGGATACAATAAACTTGCCCGCGCTGCGGACAAGGTCGAAAACCGCAGCCGCGTATTGCATGCGCGACCTTCAGGGCACAATTGCGGCGATGTCTACATTCATTGCCCGAATTCTGGACGCTGATGGCGGCAGGTCTTGCAGACCAGATCACGCCTGCGCCTGACCCAGCCGGTGGGAGGGTTGACGCTGCGGGTTTTTCGTGCGCAAGGCTTTGCCCAAATGGGTGTCCTTTCACTGCGACGAAAGGTGACAGGCCCGGAAAATGCTGTATTATGCGTCAGCCGGTGCGGGCAGGCCTGTCGGCACCAACAGAATACCTGAAAACAGGTGCGAGCAGAGGATGGCAGGATGAATGATTTATCACGCAGAAGCGTTGTGTTGGGCTTGGGCGCAACCTCACTGCTTGGCGCTTGCGCCAATCCGGTTGGCGGTGATGGGGCGGCACAGCTGGATGCACGGGTAGACGCAGCGCGCGACTTTCTACGCAGTTCTTACCCGTCACTTGAAGAATTGTTCACCAACGCGCGCGGGATTCTGTATATTCCTGTCGTGACCGAAGCCGGTCTGTTTTTCGGTGGGGCTTACGGGCGCGGGGCGCTGCGGATTAACGACATCACAGTAGATTACTATTCGGCAACGCGCGCCAGCTTTGGGCTTCAGGCAGGTGCGCAGCAATACGCACATGCCTTGTTCTTCATGACAGAACAGGCATTGTCGGATTTCCGCTTTTCCCCGGGCTGGGCAGCAAGCGCAGATATGCGCTATGCAACGCCGACCCAGGGCGGGTCCATGGGGACCGAGACGACGACGCAGTTCTCACCGGTTATCGCTGTGGTATTTGGTCAGTCTGGGATACTGGCAGGGGCATCGCTTGCGGGGGTCAAATACTCACGGATCATTCCGTAAGTCGCAACGGCGCTCAGGCACAAGTCACTTGCTCAGCGTGGCGATATCCTCGGGGGTTCCAAAGCTGCGCGCCAGTGTTTCGCGGGAGATACGCTTGATCATGCCTGAGAGGGCCTTGCCCGCGCCAATTTCCCAGAACTCTGATACACCTTGTTCGGTCATCCAGATGATCGACTCCCGCCAACGTACGGATCCGGTTACCTGAGCAACCAGCAGGCCCCGGATCTCTTCGGGGTCCTGCACGGCGTTGGCGCGGACATTTGATACAACCGGAACTATCGGTGCTTTCAAGACGACATTCGCAAGGGCTTCTGCCATTCTGTCCGCCGCCGGTTGCATGAGCGCGCAGTGAAACGGGGCAGATACTGGCAAGAGCAGGGCGCGCTTCGCGCCGCGCTGCTTGGCGATCTCTATTGCCCGTTCGACGGCCTGCCTGTGACCGGATACAACAACCTGCGCCGGGTCATTGTCATTGGCGGCCTGACACACCTCGCCTTGCGCGGCCTCGGATGCGATTTCGCTTGCGGTATCAAAATCAAGGCCCAACAGTGCCGCCATGGCGCCCTCGCCAACGGCAACAGCTTCCTGCATTGCGCGTCCACGGATCCGCAAGAGCCGTGCTGCATCTGAAATATCCAATGCGCCCGCCGCTGCCAGCGCAGAATATTCCCCCAGCGAGTGACCTGCAACAAACTGCGCGTCGCTGACCTGCACACCCTCGGCTTCCAGCGCCCGCAGCGCAGCAAGAGAGGTTGCCATCAGCGCCGGTTGGGCATTTGCCGTCAGTGTCAATTCAGCGATATCCCCTGACCAGACAAGACCAGAGAGCTTCTCCCCTAGTGCCGCGTCAACTTCCTCGAAGACAGCGCGCGCAGCGGGGTAGGCGTCGGCGAGCGCTTTGCCCATACCGATGGTCTGCGCTCCCTGACCCGGAAATACGAATGCACGGCTCATCTGTCTCTCTCCTTGTATTTTTCTAAACACATGGCGCAAAGACCTTGCCTGCGCAAGTCACCGAGCGCGCGCAGGGTGAAACGCGCACGCTCGGAGTGGCGATGGCGCAGAAAACGGATCTCTACTCGCCCTCTTTGCCCGGGCGCTGTTCAGTCAGCGGCAGCTTGCGCGGCCACGGTTTCGATACGCGCCACCATTGCGCGCAAACCGTTCGAGCGCTGCGAAGACAGGTGCTCGTCCAGCCCAAGCCGCGCAAGCTCCGCCATCGCGTCAACGCGTCGGACATCGGCGATCGTCAGGCCGGAATACAGCCCGTGCAGGACCGCGATCAGCCCGCGCACGATCATTGCATCGCTGTCGCCCTGAAAATCGAAGCGGGCCGAGGCACCTTCCCCGTCCAGTAGGGGCTGGATCCAGACTTGGCTCGCGCAGCCCTCGACTTTTGTGGCCGGTGACTTCAATGCGTCATCCATGGCAGGCATGGCGCGCCCCAACTCGATCACATGGCGGTAACGATCTTCCCAGTCATCAAGGAACTCGAATGTTTCAGCAATTTCTTCAAAGGCTTCGGTGGCCATGGTCTGCGCCTCTCTTTGATCTGGACTAGAGCTAGGCCTATCGGCAAGAAAGGTCCAGACTGTTGCCTGAAAAGCCAAGCTTTTGTAGACGGTCGCCAAGTTTCCGTCACAGCACTTTTCAAGCGCAACGGTTTGCGATAACCCGAAAGCCAATGTCAGGCTATCCAGTGTAGAGGAACCGCAATGCACAAGCCGCTTCTTGCCGCCCTTGCCGTTACCCTTGTGCTGGGGGCTTGCGGAACTGTCCGGGACTCGCGCCTTAACCCAATGAACTGGTTTGGTCGCGAAAGCACCGAAACTCTCGCGCCCAGCGGAGGCTGGGCGTCGGAGGTTGACCGTCGCGCATTGGTGCCAACCGTGACAGCCCTAGAGATTATTCAGACAACCGGGGGTGCGGTTGTCTATGCGAGTGGGGTCACTCAGACGCAAGGCTGGTGGGATGTCGAGTTGCGCCCTGTCAATCGTGGCCGGCCTGTTGACGGCGCTCTGGTCTACGAATTTGTTGTTGCTGCACCACGCACGCAAACCGCGGTGTCCACCGAAGGTTCTCGAACTGTGACGGCCGGGGTGAAAGTGCCGCAGGCGCGTCTGGCCGGTGTGCAGCGCGTCGTGGTGCGCGGCGCAGGCAATCAGCGCAGCGTGACGCGCTGATCTGGCGCTGGCTGCATCAGTCTGCACGGTCAAAAATGGCGTCGATCATGGCCTGATTGCCCCGCGACATTTCCAGCGGGCAGGGGAAGGGGCTACCAGTGGCGACACTGGCAGCAAAATTTTCCAGCATCAGGGCATATTGGTTCACATTGTTGAAACGCTCTGTCATCACGCGTCCTCCGGACCTCCATTCAAGCCTGCAGTCGCCATAGACCGGCCCGTTGAAGGGTGCGGCCAGTTCGATCCAGCCGTCCTGTCCGTGAAAGATCATGTGTTGGCGACGTTCCTGCATCATGCCGCAATAGAAGGACATGGTGAATTCCGGAAAATCAGCCCAGACTCGGGCGAATATGTCCACCCCATGTTGCCAGCGTATATCCGATCGCAACCGCTTTGGTTCCGCACCAGTGGCAAAACGTGCGGTGATGCAGGGATACACCCCAACATCACGCAACCCACCGCCGCCCATTGTCGGGTTGTGGCGAATATTGGCCATGTCCCTGTTGGTATAGGTGAAGCAGCCCTCGACATGTTCAAGCCGTCCGATAACGCCTTCATAAAGAAGGCTGCGCACCCGGTCCCATTGCGGGTGATGCGTAACCATGAAGGCTTCGGCAATCAGCTTGCCTGACGTGTCGCGCGCAGAGATCAGACTGTCGATCTCTGCGGCCTGCAGCGCAATCGGTTTCTCACACAGAACATGCTTTCCGGCCTCGGCCGCACGGATTGACCATTCCACATGCAAATGATTTGGCAGCGGGATGTAGATTCCGTCAATGTCCGGATCGTCGATCAGGGCCTGATAAGAGTCGTGAACCCGGATCTGCGGGACCAGTGCCGCGAAGGGCGCCGCGCGACTGCTGTCCCGCGTTGCCAGCGCGACAAGTTCGGTGTCGCGTGCAAGCTGCATGGCTGGCGCAAGGTCGGTTCGTGCGATCTTCGCTGCGCCCATTATTCCCCACCGCATCGCTCTCTCCTGTCATTGGTTTGATGCAGCCTACAGAGTGCCGCCGTCAGTGCAAACCCCCAGTCACCATTGACGAGGGCCAATGCGCGGCGTAGGGCAGCACAAGCAAAAAGGACGGATGCAATGAACCTGTTTTCCGATATTCGCACGCTTGTCATCTGCTGCCTTGACGCGATGGCACGCGATGGTGCGCTGCCCAAGGGGTTGGATTACGCCAATGTGGCGGTTGAGCCCCCGCGGGATGCGGCACATGGTGATATGGCGACAAACGCGGCCATGGTGTTGGCAAAGCCCTCAGGGCTGAAACCGCGCCAGATCGCAGAGGCGCTTGCCGAGCGTTTGCTCGAAGATGCGCGTATTTCGGTTGCCGATGTGGCCGGACCGGGGTTTTTGAACCTGCGTCTTGCGCCTGCGGTCTGGCAGGGTGTGGTCACGACCGCGCTTGACCAGATTTCCGATTTTGGCCGGGCGTCGCTTGGCGCAGGCGTACGGGTGAATGTCGAATTTGTTTCGGCCAATCCGACTGGCCCTATGCATGTGGGGCATACGCGCGGGGCAGTCGTCGGTGACGCCCTTTGCAGGCTTCTGGCATTCGCTGGCTACGACGTGACTAGGGAATACTACATAAATGACGGTGGTGCGCAGGTCGATGTCCTGGCGCGCTCGGCATATGAACGGTATCGCGAGGCACATGGCCGCTCGCCCGAGATTGCAGAGGGGCTTTATCCGGGTGAGTATCTGATCGAAGTCGGAGAGGCCCTTAAAACCGAATTTGGTGATGCCTTCCTTGATCAGCCAGAGGCCGTCTGGCTGGAGCAGATACGCAATTTTGCTGCTGATCGCATGATGCAGATGATCCGCGCCGATCTGGCTGCACTTGGTATAGAGATGGATGTCTATTCCAGTGAAAAGGCCTTGTATGGCACTGGCCAGATTGAAGCGGCGATTGATCGTCTGGCAAAGCAGGGTCTGATCTATACCGGTACTCTGGAACCTCCCAAGGGCAAGACCCCTCAGGATTGGGAGCCCCGCGAACAAACACTGTTCCGGTCGACAGCCCATGGTGATGACGTGGATCGACCGATCAAGAAATCCGATGGAAGCTGGACCTATTTTGCGCCAGATATAGCATATCATTACAACAAGATAGAGCGCGGATTTGATGTTCTTATCGATGTATTTGGCGCAGATCACGGTGGCTATGTCAAGCGGATGAAGGCGGCGGTGTCGGCGCTGTCGAATGCACGCGTCCCGCTGGAAGTGAAGTTGATCCAACTGGTCAAGCTCTACAAGAATGGTGCGCCATTCAAGATGTCGAAGCGGGCAGGGACTTTTGTGACCTTGCGCGATGTTGTCGATGAGGTGGGCGCCGATGTCACCCGGTTCGTGATGCTGACCCGAAAGAATGACGCACCGCTGGATTTCGATTTCGACAAGGTTCTGGAGCAGTCGAAGGATAATCCGGTTTTTTATGTGCAATATGCCCATGCGCGCATCTGCTCGGTGCTGCGCAAGGCGCAGGCAGCGGGAATGCGCTGTGATGATACGTCCCTTGGGCAGGCGGATGTGACCTGCCTTGATCATGACGCAGAGGTGACACTGATGCGCAAGATCGCAGAATGGCCTCGGATCGTAGAATTGGCTGCCCGGACGCAAGAGCCGCACCGGGTGGCGGCGTATCTGTCAGAACTTGCTGCCGAGTTCCATGCATTTTGGAATCGTGGGAATGACACGCCATCGTTGCGGTTCGTTCAGGAGGGTGATCCTGCAACAACTCTGGCAAAACTCGCGCTTGCGCGTGCCACAGGCGTTGCGATTTCCGCTGGTCTTGCTATTCTTGGGGTCACGCCGGTTGAAGAAATGCGCTGAAGCGCGTCGCAACTGGTGTCTTAGGGGTGGTCCCGGATCTGGGGTCCCACGCCAAGGCCGCGCATATTGTGCGGAAAAAATTGATGGCAATGTCGAGCAGGCAGCTTGCCAAACACTGAGACGGGCAATCCCTTCGCGATGATCGCTGGGGCGCAAGTGAGGTTGGCATGAAAGTGATAAGGAGTTTTCCGGCAATCGGGGGGCAGGGACACCCGAAAGCGCGGCATGGTTCCGTGGAACGCCCTTGGTCAGAGCCGCCGCTGCATAGTGGTTTACGCGCTTCTGAGGGCTTTTTTGACGATGGTCGCAGCAATGGCTATCACAGCCCGGAGTTCCCCTCGTATCACGCGGCACAGGACGCCACTGAATGGGCAGTTGCGCAGGCGCGCTTCGAACGATCGTCAGAAACGCACGCTGCATATGCACAGACATGGGCAGATCCCAATCCTGACCCGTTTCCAGAACCTCCCGCGCGTCCGTCGCAGCCCAGCGGCATTGTGCAGTCTTTCGGAGCGGTCTTGTCACTTGCACTGATTGTCGGGGCAGGGGCATGGGTCTGGCAATTGATGCAGCGTGACGTGTCGGGCGTCCCCGTCGTCCGAGCCCTTGAAGGACCATTGCGGGTTCTGCCGGAAAATCCGGGGGGAACGCAGGCCTCGCACCAAGGGCTTTCGGTGACGCAGCTAGCCGCAGCGCAGGAACGCGAACCCGGAAGTGACCTTATCCTGGCCCCCTTGTCGGCAGAGTTGCAGCTTGATGACATGCTTCCAACCGCGACGCTTGCAACAGAAGACACGATGCCAAGCTTGCTGGATGACGCTGATCCTGTTCTCGCAGCGCTGCAACAAGTCAATGCCGCGCCCGCAGCAATGTCGCAACCGCTTGGTATCAATTCTCCGACGCAGCGGGCTGTTGCGCGTTCACTGCGCCCGCAGCCACGCGGGCAGGGTGTGGCTAGCATGTCGCCCGCAGCACCTGCCGCCTCGGCACCGGAATCGCAAATGGCAGATGATCTTGCGGCATCGGTTGCCTCGTCTGTGGTGCAGGGGCTGAGCGGCCAACAGAAGATTGATATAGATCCCGCAACCATCCCCGTGGGGACGCGTCTGGTTCAACTGGGTGCTTATGATGATGTCGACAGCGCCCATCGCGCATGGGATCAGCTGAAACAGAGATTCTCACCCTTGCTGGATGACAAGGGCAGGGTGGTGGAAGCTGCGCAGAGCGGCGGCTCAACCTTTTTTCGTCTGCGCGCCCATGGATTTCGGGATGAGCGTGACGCAAGGCGCTTCTGTTCGGCGCTTGCAGACCAGCAGGTCGATTGCATACCGGTGCTTGTCAGATGACAGCACTTGGCCCGCGCGCCGTAATATTCGGCTGTGATGGGTTGCGGCTGACGCCGTCTGAACGCGCGCTCTTTCGTCAGGCTGACCCATGGGGCGCCATCTTGTTCGCGCGAAATGTCGAGTCTCCGGCGCAGCTCTTGGCGCTCACATCTGAATTGCGCGAAGTCACCGGGCGCGATCTGCCGGTACTGATCGATCAGGAAGGCGGTCGCGTTCAACGGCTTCGGCCACCTTTCTGGAAGGACTGGCCACCCGCGCTGGATCAATGCCAGCACGCAACCGACCCGGCACATGCGATGTTCCTGCGCGGAAGGCTTATCGCCGCTGATTTGCGCGCCTGCGGGATCAGCGTGAATTGTGCGCCGCTTGCCGATATTGCCACCCAGTCAACCCATCCGATATTGCGCAACCGATGCTATGGGACAGAGGTGTCAGAGGTGATTGCCAATGCGCGCGCCATGGCAGAGGGGTTGTTGGCGGGCGGAGTGCTGCCCGTGCTGAAACATATCCCCGGCCATGGGCGTGCCACGCGCGACAGTCATCTTGACCTGCCAGTGGTCGACACTTCTCTGGAAGTGCTGAAGCAGAATGATTTTGCGGCCTTTCGCGCTCTGGCGGACTTGCCGCTTGGCATGACAGCACATCTTCTCTATCCGATGATTGATCCGTCGGCGCCCGCAACCTTGTCCTCTCATGTGATCCGACTCATTCGGGACGAGATTGGCTTTGACGGCGTGCTGATGACGGATGACATCTCGATGCAGGCACTTCAGGGGCCTGTCGGGGTGCGCGCTGCGGCCGCCTTGGCAGCGGGGTGTGATCTGGTCTTGCACTGCAATGGCCAGCTTTCGGAGATGGAAGAACTGGCAGAGTGCTGTCCACATGTCAGTCTCGCAGCGCGCGCACGCACGGAGCGTGCATTCCAATATCTTGCCGCCCCACTCGAGATGGAGCGGGACGTTCTCGAAGCTGAATTTAAGGCACTGCTTGATGCCTTGCCGCGGGAATGACAGGTAGAAGAAGGGGTGCCGGGAATGGCGTTAGAACCATGGGATGAAGTGCGCACTGCCTTGCATGTCGCCCGCGCCGGGACGGTCAGTGGCGCGGCTGCAACCCTCGGCGTGCATCATGCCACAGTGATCCGCCATATCGATGCGCTGGAAGACCGGATCAGCGTGCGGCTGTTTCAGCGGCATGCCAAGGGCTACACGCCTACTGAAGCTGGCAGGGCGCTCTATGAGGCTGCCGCAGAAGCCGAAAAGAAATTCGAGCAGCTCGCCTCTCGGCTACAGGGCATGCAGGAGGGCGTTCGCGGTCAGGTGATCCTGACCACCATCCCGGAGCTGAGTACCGTCCTCTTGCCTGTCCTTGCAGAACTGTCAGCACTTTATCCCGATCTGCGGCCCTGCCTGCACACCGAGGAGCGGGTGTTGCGTCTGGAATATGGCGAAGCGCATCTTGCCATTCGGGCTGGCGCCCAGCCACAGGAACCCGATAACGTGGTGCAGCCCCTTGGGGTGCTTCCTGTTGTGCTCTGTGCCAGCCGCGCATATATCGTGGCGCATGGTATGCCATCGGATGATGATGCCGAATTGCGCAAGCACCTTTTCATTGGCGCGGCCGATCGCGGATCGCGCGCTCCGCATGATATCTGGTTGGCCGGCCTCGATGTGACGTATGCGCTGTGCAGCAATGATCACGGGCTACGGCTCGCCGCGATCAAGTCGGGCCTCGGGCTCGGCTTTCTTCCAGCCATGCTGGCCGCCTCCGAAGGCCTCGAGACGGTCATCCCGGAACGAAGCGCATGGCAATCCCCACTCTGGCTTGTCACCCATGTGGACCTTCATCGCAGCCCGAAAGTACAGGTCTGCGCGAAACTTTTGCGCCAGTTTTTCGGCAAGGCGATGTTGGTCCAGGAAGAGATTTGAACCCGCGCTCGCCCCCGCGAGCGTGATGCCCAAGGCCAGACCTGCGCTGCCCTTCGCCGAAGCAAAAACCGCGAAGCCCAAGCTTGCCCATACGGCACCCAGCACGACAAGTATCCGACCCCGGCGGGTGGGGGCATCCTTCGCATCAGTTCAAACATCCTGCTTCCGCTCATTTGCCAGTTGACCGTGCGCATAGCGCCTGCGGCGCCGAACTCGGCGCACGTGTTCTTGGGAATGTGGTTCGGCGCGCCGGGCCCGGCTGATGCACGGAGGACAGCCAGCGATGCCGGGCGGCCCAATCGGACACCGTCAGGTCCGGATCGGATCGGAGTCCGCGCGATCAGGCGCGCAGCAGGTCCGGTGCGCCTTCGAGCCCAGCTTCATGATCACCCAAGACCGCCGCGGATGCCCGCGAAGCTGTTGAACTGGGCGCGGATATAGGCTTCCACGACTTTTTGAATCACCGCCGCAGTCCCTGTGACCTTTCCTCTCAGCGCCCCGGTCAGGCCATGCGACGTGTATTTTGTCCGCCACGAAAGAAGCCACCAAAAGGCGATCTGTGAATCCTTTGATCAAAGCCTGTTTGTGCTTGGAGCCGCGGCAGATCACCGCCTTTGGACGGAGTTCGAACTGCGCTGCCGACAAACTTTGCACGCAAAGTGGACGCTTAGCACAGATGATGCTAAGGTCCGTACATGTCAGAAAATCTTCATGATCTGCTGGAGAGTGATGATCCTGTAGCACTTCGGCGCATTGAACAGGCTCTCCATGAGGACGGTCTCCATAATGAGATTGTGGATACCGTCTTGAGCGCATTGATCTGGCGACGCTGCACAGCCGGACAGAATGGGATATTGGGTGCAGTCCTCAATCAGGAATGCGCGGCACGCATAAGCTCATTGCCACGGCACCTCGAGCGCGTCGGAGCATCGGACGCCGCGCGGGCCATACGGGAACTGCGCGACAAAATTCCGCTCCAAGATGAACGGATCAAGGGTGGGATAATCGACTGGGTCGATGGCAATCCGGATTTTGTTCGCCACGCATTTGCATTGAACGACGGTGTCGACGACGTTG
>SKWJ01000371.1 GCA_007128995.1 Paracoccaceae bacterium | reverse complement strand
TGGATTCGGGCTGCCGATTGCCCGCGACATGGCACAGAAGGTGATCCTTGTCGGCTCGAATGACCTGCAATCCCTGTATGTTGCGAATAACGTCTGCTCGGCCGTCGAATATTTCCGCAAAATGGGCGGCAATGTCGGTGTTGCGGGTCTCGTCATCAACAAGGATGATGGCACTGGCGAGGCGCAGGCCTTCGCCGATGCGGTGCAGATTCCGGTACTGGCAACAATCCCGGCCGATGATGATCTGCGCAAGAAATCCGCCAATTATCAGATTGTTGGCACCAGTGAGAGTCAATGGGGCTCGCTGTTTTCGGGTCTTGCCGAAGCAGTTGGCGTGGCGCCACCGATCCGACCTGCGCCATTGGACCAGGATGGGCTGCTGGCACTGTTCGACAGCAAGGATACCGGCGGCGATGTTGTCCTGGAACCAGCCACAGATGCCGATATGCGCGGCAAGCATGCTGTGATCAAGGCATCGCTTGAAGTGGTGTATGACGATGCCTGAGGATTTCGGAAAGTCAGGAAAGCGTGGCGAAGTCACTTATGACACTGCCGCTGAAACCGAAATTGAGACGGTCGATACAGTGGCCGTTCCCGAGATATCCGAAGGTAGTGTGCAGGCTGATGGCGTAAGCTGTCACGCGCCCCAGGAAAGAATGGAAGCGCAGACACGCGCTTCGGGGAATGGCGCGGTGCTGGATCAGTTTGCCAAGGATTATCCGCGCGGCCCCCATGACAAGCCGGAATCCATGTGCCCTGCCTTCGGATCACTGCGCGTTGGCCTGCGAATGCGCCGGGTGGCAACGGTTCTCAGTGGCTCTGCCTGCTGTGTCTACGGGTTGACCTTCGTTTCGCATTTCTACGGGGCCCGCCGGTCTGTTGGCTATGTGCCGTTCAATTCCGAGAGTCTGGTGACGGGAAAGCTGTTCGAGGATATCCGCGACGGTGTTCACGAAATGGCCGATCCGGACCGCTATGACGCGATTGTCGTGACGAATCTCTGCGTGCCCACTGCCAGCGGTGTGCCTTTGCGGTTGCTGCCGAAGTCCATCAACGGTGTGCGCATAATCGGGATTGATGTTCCCGGCTTCGGGGTTCCGACGCATGCCGAGGCCAAGGACGTGCTGGCCGGAGCAATGCTGAATTACGCACGGCAGGAAGTCGCGGCAGGGCCGGTTCCTGCCCCCGTTTCCGGGCGGTCTGACCGTCCGACCGTAACGTTGCTGGGCGAAATGTTTCCCGCTGATCCGATGATGATCGGCGCAATGCTCGCTCCAATGGGACTGGCGGCAGGGCCTGTGGTGCCGTGTCGGGAATGGCGCGAACTCTATGCCGCGCTCGATTGTTCGGTCGTTGCCGCGATCCATCCCTTCTATTCGGCGTCCGTGCGCGAGTTTGAAGCCGCCGGGCGACCTGTCGTAGGGTCCGCCCCGGTTGGTGTGGAGGGCACGCATGACTGGCTGGCTGCGATTGGGGCCGCGCATGGGGTTCCGGCAGCACAGATTGCTGCTGCGCAGAATGCCTTTCTGCCTGCAATCAAAGGTGCACTTGCAGCCGCGCCGATCAAGGGGCGGATCACACTGTCAGGTTATGAGGGCTCTGAGCTGATCGTGGCGCGTCTGTTGATAGAGAGTGGCGCCGATGTGGCCTATGTGGGCACGGCCTGTGCCGCCTCGCGCTGGAGTGAGGCTGACCGGGAATGGCTTGAAGCGCGTGGCGTGGCAGTGAAATTCCGCGCCTCTCTGGCCGATGATCTGGCCGCGGCGGATGGGCTGGACCCGGATCTGGTGATCGGCACAACCCCGGTGGTGCAGCATGCCAAGCAAAAAGGGACGCCGTCGCTCTATTTCACCAATCTGATCTCGGCGCGGCCGTTGATGGGACCGGCGGGCGCAGGCTCGCTAGGCGAAGTCGTCAATGCTGCCATCGCCGGCAAGGCGCGCATGGACAAGATGCGAGAGTTCTTTGAGGGTGTGGGCGAGGGCGACACTGCCGGGATCTGGGAAGGGTCGCCAAATCTTCGTCCCGATTTCCGTGAGCAGCATCAGAAGAAACTCGACAAGGCCGCGCGTGCCGCCAAAGCGCAGGAGATGATCTGATGCTGATTCAAGACCATGACCGCGCCGGGGGCTATTGGGGGGCTGTCTATGCTTTCTGCGCCGTCAAAGGCCTTCAGGTGGTGATTGATGGTCCGGTGGGCTGCGAGAACCTGCCTGTCACCTCGGTGCTGCACTACACCGACGCACTGCCGCCGCATGAACTGCCCATCGTCGTCACGGGACTTGGTGAGGATGAGATGAGTTCGGGGACCGAGGAATCCATGGCGCGGGCGTGGAAAACGCTTGACCCGGCATTGCCTGCGGTCGTCGTCACCGGCTCCATCGCCGAGATGATCGGGGGCGGCGTGACGCCAATGGGCACCAATATCCAGCGCTTCCTGCCGCGCACGATTGACGAGGATCAGTGGCAGGCCGCTGACCGGGCGATGACATGGATATTCACCGAATTCGGCATGACCAAGGGCCGCATGCCGCCCGAAAAGAAACGTGAAGAGGGTGCGACCCCGCGCGTGAACATTCTGGGGCCGATGTATGGCACCTTCAACATGCCCAGCGATCTGGCCGAGATCCGCCGTCTGGTGGAAGGGATCGGAGCCGAGGTAAATATGGTCATGCCTTTGGGCGCACATCTTGCCGAGATGCGCAATCTGGTCAATGCCGATGTCAATATCGT
>SKWJ01000249.1 GCA_007128995.1 Paracoccaceae bacterium | reverse complement strand
TGCTTGGGCCCAATGGTGCCGGCAAGTCCACGCTGATCAACATTCTAGCCGGACTGGTCACCAAAACGGCCGGGCAAGTGCGGATCTGGGGGTTCGATCAGGATGTAAATCCGCGCCAGTCTCGCGCTGCCATCGGTGTTATGCCGCAGGAATTGAACATGGACCCGTTCTTCACGCCGCGCGGGGCGCTGGAAGTGCAGGCGGGGCTTTATGGCGTGCCGAAAGCGCAGCGACGTACGGATGAGATCCTTGAACTGATCGGTCTGTCCGACAAGGCCGAAGCCTATGCCCGCACGCTTTCCGGTGGCATGCGGCGGCGGCTGTTACTGGGCAAGGCGCTGGTGCACCGTCCACAGGTGCTGGTGCTGGATGAACCGACCGCCGGTGTGGATATCGAACTTCGCCAGATGCTCTGGACCAATGTTCGGAAACTGAATGATCAGGGAATGACCATCATTCTGACCACGCATTATCTGGAAGAGGCGCAAGAGATGTGTGATGAAATCGCGATCATCAATCATGGCTCGGTAATCGTTCAGGACACGACAGCCGCGCTGGTGGGCAGGCTGGATGCGAAAACCCTTCTGTTGCGCCTGTCAGAACCCGTTGAGCGGCTGACATTGCCAGAAGGTGTCAGTCAAGAGCAGCGCCCGGACGGAACCCTTGCGCTTACATACAGGCGCAGCAGCGTGCTGGCGGGAAGCCTGCTGGCCGCAGTGGCGCAAGCGGGTGGTCATATCGAGGATGTCACAAGCGAGGACCCGGACCTCGAAGATGTTTTTCTGGCACTGACTTCGGAAGACGATACCGCGCAGGAAGCCGTCTGAACCCGGCGGCGCCAATCAGCCCGAGCAGGACCCGGTCAGTCCGACTCTACTGGGCGGTCCATTTGCCGCAGACTGAGCCGGGTGATGCGATTGCCGTCACGCACAAGGATCTTGAATCGGCATCCATGAAACGAAAACACCTGCCCTTCGTCCGGGATGGACTGTGCCTCATGGATGACCAACCCTGCCACGGTGACGGCTTCTTCGTCGGGCAGGGACCAGTCCAGCGTCCGATTCAGGTCACGAATGGTCATCGCGCCGTCGACAAGAATGTCGCCGGCCGAATCTATTTCAACCTCGGGAGCATGTTCGGTGTCGTATTCATCTTCTATTTCGCCCACGATCTCCTCAAGGATATCTTCAAGCGTGATCAGCCCGTGCAACGCGCCATATTCATCTACGACCAGCGCAAAATGCCGACGCAGGCGCAGGAACTCCTGCATCTGTTCGTCAAGCGGTGTTGTTTCCGGCACGAAATACGGGGGGCGGGCGAGGGCGTTGACATCCAGCTTCCGGATTGCCGTGTAATCGCCCTGTTCTGCGATCACCAGACGGTGCATTTCGCGAACCAGATCGCGGGCATAGAGAATGCCGACAATATTCTCGGGGTCTTCGCGATACATCGGCAGGCGTGAATGGGGCGAGTTGATGCATTGCGCGATGATATCGGCGATTGGATCATCTGCATTCACCACCTCGATCTGGCTACGGTGGCGCATGATTTCCTCTACCGTCCGCTCGGACAGGTCAAGTGCGCCCAGCAACCGGTCGCGATGTTCTTTTTCAACCGACCCCGAGGAATGGCCAAGCGCCAGCGTCCCTGCGATTTCTTCATGCACGGACATGATCTGCCGGTCCGGGTCGATCCGGACGCCGAACATGGCCAGCACCCCCCGCACCACCAAACGGACCACCGAAACGATCGGCGAAAAGACGGCGACCACCCATCGCAGGAGAGGTGCAACCTTGATCGCGGCACTTTCCGGGGTTGAGATCGCATAGGTTTTGGGCAGGACTTCGGCAAAGACAAGAACCAGTATGGTCATCACCAATGTGGCCAGCGCGACACCGCTATCGCCAAAGACCCGCGTGAACAGCGCGGTTGCCAGTGACGCGGCAAGAATATTGACCATGTTATTGCCCAGCAATATCGCACCGATCAGGCGTTCGCTGTCTTCGGTCAATGTCAGTGCCTTCTGCGCGCCGTTGGCACCTTTATCCGCCTGTGCCTTCAGCTTGCCGCGGCTGGAAGCAGTGAGCGCGGTTTCGGAACCGGAAAAGAAGCCCGAAATCACCAGCAGAAGCATGATCGCGCCGACAGTGAGCCAGAAGGATAAATCTAAATAGTCGGCGAAATCGCCCATTTTTGCCTGATCCGAAGGTTTGGCGCTGATACATTCTACTTCGTCTTAAATCCTTGCTGCTGTCCAGTCCAGCACAAGACCGGGCTTAGTGCCAAGATGGCTTGACCGGGCGCAAGAGTTTGGTCACTAGACCCGGTATGTTCGCATCAGACACGCTAGACCAGATCATCCGTCGTTTTGGCTATATTGAAGCCCGCCTCATGGAGGGGGTGGCTGCTGAAGAGATTGGCGCGCTCACGCGCGAATATGCCGAATTGAAGCCTGTGGTCACGCAGATTACCGCCTACCAGCAGGCCTTGAGTGCGCGCGAGGAAGCGCAGGCCCTGCGGGATGATCCCGAAATGCGTGACTTGGCGCTTGAGGAACTGGCACGGCTAGACCTCGAGTTGCCCGATCTCGAACAGGCGCTTAGGCTTGCGCTTTTGCCGCGCGACGCAGCCGATGCGCGTCCGGCCCTGATCGAACTGCGTCCGGGAACCGGCGGTGACGAGGCCAGCCTGTTTGCTGCGGATCTGCTTCGGATGTACCAGCGCTATGCCGAGGCG
>SKWJ01000339.1 GCA_007128995.1 Paracoccaceae bacterium | reverse complement strand
TGCTATATACGTCGGGATGTACACAGAACGTGTCCACAGCGATCAGGAGGCTTTGATGCCGTTCATTCGGAACTCGGTTCTTGCTGCCAGCGCCAGCTTGTGCTGGCTCGCATCGCCTTCGTTTGCGCAGGATCGGGCTTTGGCCTTCTCTGTTACGGGTGGCGTGGAAGTGGCACCCAGCTATTTCGGCGCCGATGACGCGCGAATCGGGCCAACTGGTGCGCTCGGGTTCACCGGGCTGCGGTTTGGGGCTGTGCGGCTATCTGACCCGGACCGGGCTCCGACCGTATTTGCGCCTGGCACGGGCGTACGCGGGTCATTCAGGCTTATCGGCAAACGCGAGGGCAAGGACGAACTCGAAGGCCTTGATGATGTCGGTCTCGCTGTGGAAGCTGGTCTGGGTGTCTACTACACTGCCGAAAACTGGCAGGTGTTTTCCGATTTGCGCTTTGCTGCGATCGGCAACCAGAACATTGTGTTCGAGGTCGGGGGTGATTTCATCTATCGCGGCCATAATGGGCTCGTGATCTATGGTGGGCCACGCGCAGATTTCGGCAACAGCCGCTTCATGCAGCGCTATTTTGGAATCACGGCGAATGAAGAGGCGCGTGCCACTCTGGCCGGAAACACCAACTTGAGAGAGTTTTCACCCTCTGGTGGGCTCTATAGCTACGGTGTTGAACTCGGGGCTTATCAGCCTCTGTCACCGGACTGGGGCGTTTCGGGAAGTATCAGATTCGACAGATTGCACGGTGACGCGGCCGAATCGCCTATCGTCCAGCAAGGGCGCCGCGATCAGATTTCGGCGCGGATCGGTGTGACGCGGCATTTCAACCTGCGTTTCTAGAAGACACATCTCAGGCATGGCCAAGCCACTGATCGCGCGCTAGGTTTGGCGCAACATCATTATCGGAGGCCATATGTCGCGCATTCAAAAAACTGTCCTGCACCCGTTTGATCTGGACATAATTGCAACTCATCCGGGGCGCGTTGTGGTTTTCGCAGATCGCGAAGCGCCTCTTGCGCGCGCGACCAAGCGCGCTGATCGGCTGACAAAGGGAACCGTCACACGGGCCATCGCCTCAGAGCGCTTTGAGAAGCTGGACCCGGGCGGTGCTATCACGCTCAACTGGCCACTTGGCATGCAGGCAGAGGCGCTTCAGATCGTCCGCATGCCCGCAAAGCCAGATACAGCCATCTTGCGCAAAGCCGGTCTCTCGATTGGGAAGGCGCAGTCACGCGAGACAACACTGATCTGTGCCGACGCTCTTCCTGTCCGCGAACTCACGCAATCGGTGCTTTTGCGCGCGTATCAATATGAAGCACAGAAGTCCGACCCAAAACCTGCGCTTGGCCCGGTGCACCTGTTGGTGCGCAATCCAGAGGATGCGCAGGCCGACATCGCCGATGCCGAGGCGCTGGCGCAGGGCGTTCATCTGACGCGTGATCTGGTCAACAGCCCGGCGAATATCCTGACCACCAGCAGTTTTGCCCATCAGATCACCGAGATGAGCGCGCTGGGTCTGAAAATTGAAATCCTGGATGAAGCAGAGCTTGAAACGCTGGGCCTGCGGGCCATGCTCGCCGTCGGACAAGGCTCTGACAGCCCCTCCAAACTGGCGATCCTGCGCTGGGAAGGGGCAGAAGGCCCACCTCTGGCGGTCGTCGGCAAAGGGGTCATGTTCGATACTGGCGGCATCTCGCTCAAGCCTGCGCTTGGCATGGAAGAGATGACCATGGATATGGGCGGCGCAGCGGTGACGGTCGGGTTGATGCATGCCCTTGCTCAACGGCGCGCCCGCGCCCATGTTGTCGGCCTTGTCGGCCTTGTCGAAAATATGCCCGATGCGCGCGCGCAACGCCCTGGTGATGTCGTGCGCTCCATGAAGGGCGATATGATCGAGGTCATCAACACAGATGCCGAAGGCAGGCTCGTGCTGGCCGATGTGCTCTGGTACGCGCAGGAACGGCTCAAACCACAGGCTGTCATTGACCTTGCGACCCTGACAGGTGCGATCATCATCGCGCTCGGGCATGAGAAAGCGGGTGTCTTCTCCAACGATGACACACTCGCGACCGCCTTTCTGAAGGCTGCCGCGACGGTTGGCGAGGGCGCGTGGCGGATGCCGCTGGATGCTGCCTATGATACCCTGATCAAATCGCGCATTGCGGACATAAAGAATACGGGCGGACGCCCAGCGGGTTCGATCACTGCTGCCCAATTCCTGCAACACTTCATCAAGTCAGACATGCCCTGGATGCATCTCGATATTGCGGGTGTCGCCCTGACCAAGACAGAGAGTGCCCATGCCCCCAAAGGCGCGTCAGGATGGGGGGTTCTGGCGCTCGACGCTCTGATCAGGGAAAATTACGAGGTTACATAGGCCCGATGGGAAAGGCCATGTTCTATCACCTGACAGATGACCCGCTGGAAGTGACAGCGAGAAACCTGTTGTCGCGGGCCGTGGAACAAGGCTTGCCTGTGGCTGTCCGCGGCCGCGACGCCGCGCATCTTGAGTGGTTGAACAAGGCGCTCTGGCTGGGCGAGAAGGCAGCATTCCTGCCGCATGGACTGGCTGGGGAACCTCACGCGGCGGATCAACCTGTTTTGCTGACAACCGCGCATGAGGCACCGAACAACGCCCAGATCGTAATGCTTGTCGATCGCAGCGAGGCCGATCCAGCAGAGGTCGCCGCACTGGAACGTCTATGGGTCATGTTTGATGGCAATGACCCGGATTCGGTGTCCCAT
>SKWJ01000119.1 GCA_007128995.1 Paracoccaceae bacterium | reverse complement strand
TGAGATTTGCGCCGGGACAGGCACGGTTGAGTTGTGAATTCTGCGGTCACGAACAATCCATCCCGCAAATCGATGATGCAACACGGGTCACCGCGCTGCAATCGCTGGACTATCATGACGCACTCGCCAAGACGCTTCCAGCAGAAGAGATGGAAGAAACACGGATTGTTCACTGCGATACCTGCGGCGCTGAGGTCCAGTTCGAAGAAAATGTTCACTCCGCCGAATGTCCGTTCTGCGCCAGTCCGGTGGTCACGGATACCGGGACGCATCGCCATATCAAGCCGCATGCGATCCTGCCATTCCGGCTGTCGGAACGCGATGCTCATGAGAAGATGGGAACGTGGCTGCGCAGTCTGTGGTTTGCACCATCCGAACTTTCAAAATACGCGCGCAGCACAGGCCGGTTGAACGGCCTTTATGTGCCGTACTGGGCTTTCGATGTCGCAACACAGTCACGTTATACAGGCCAGCGTGGCACATACTATTATGTCATGACGGGCTCGGGCAAAACCGCGCGCCGCGAGAGACGGACACGCTGGTCGCCCGCCTCGGGGCAAGTCAGACGACAGTTTCTTGATCTGCTGGTCATGGCGGCGAAGTCGCTGCCCCGCGCCAATATCCGACGGCTCGAGCCTTGGACAATGGCCGATCTCCAGCCCTATAGTGCCGATTACATTTCGGGCTTTCGGGCTGAGGGCTATACTGTCGAGTTGCAGGATGGATTCGATATCGCCCGCACTCGGATGGACGCGCAGATTCGCGCAGATATCCAGCGTGATATCGGCGGCGACGAACAGCGCATTTCAACAGTCAGAACCGATTACAGCAACGAGCGATTCAAGCATCTGCTGCTGCCGATCTGGATGGCGGCCTATCGCTATCGCGGCAAGTCCTATCGCTTTATCATCAATGGCCAGACAGGACGTGTTCAGGGTGAACGGCCCTGGTCGCCCTGGAAGATCGGCGGCGCAGTGCTTATGGGACTGGCCTTTCTGACGCTGGCATTTTATGTCGCCGAATTGGGCGGGTTCTGAAATCGGAGTTTGAAATGATCTTGTGCGCTGGAGACGCGCTGATTGACATGCTGCCGCGCCATACTGCGCAGGGTGAGGACGCATTTGTTCCTCATCCGGGCGGGGCGGTTTTCAATACGGCAATCGCTCTGGGGCGACTTGGCGCGGAGACTGGTTTCTTCAGCCCGCTTTCAGATGACCTGTTTGGCGAGAGATTGCGTGCAGCCTTGACCGAGTCCGGGGTCGATCATGTCTATTCGCCCGTGGTTGCCAGACCCTGCACCCTTGCCTTCGTAAAGCTGACAGAGGGACAGGCGCATTATACATTCTACGACACCGGCACTGCGTTGCGGGACATGGATGTGAAAGAACTGCCCGAACTTCCTGCGCGTGTGAAAGTTCTGTTTCTGGGCGGTATATCCTTGGTGGGCGGAGCCTGTGCCACGACACTTGAGACATTACTGGAACAGGCCGAAGACAGAATCGTAATGCTTGATCCGAACATCCGGCCTGGTTTCATTTCTGATGAAGCCGCCTATCGCGCACGATTGGATCGCATGCTTGCGCGCGCCGATATCGTCAAGCTCTCGGATGAAGATCTGAGTTGGCTGATGGGATGTGGAGAGCTTGATACGCAAATCGCACGACTGCTCGAGAGAGGACCAAAGATCGTTGTTGTCACCGAAGGCTCAGCGGGTGCGCGCGCAGTCAACCCGATGGGCAGCGTTCATGTCAGCGCTCCGCGCGTTCCAGTCGTCGATACGGTTGGGGCGGGCGATACGCTCAATGCGGGCTTTCTTGCGTCACTCATGCGCAATCCTGCACTCTTGCGCGCGGATCTCGATTTACTGGACACGACGACACTCAGCGAGGCCCTGTCTTTCGGTGCTCGGGCAGCGGCGGTAACAGTCTCGCGGGCCGGGGCGAACCCGCCATGGGCACATGAACTCTGATGCGGGCAGTCGTTCAGAGGGTGCAAGAGGCACAGGTCAAAGTCGATGGCACAAGTATTGGAAAATGCAGTTCAGGGCTGATGATTCTCGTCTGTGCCATGCAAGGCGATACCGAGACGGACGCAGACGCATTGGCCGCAAGAATCTACAAGCTGCGGATTTTCCGGGATCCCCTTGGCAAGATGAATCTTGCACTCAAAGACACAGGCGGATCTGCGCTGGTTGTCAGCCAGTTTACGCTGGCCGCTGATACCCGGTCCGGCAACCGCCCTGGGTTTTCGTCTGCCGCGTCGCCGCAAGATGGCGAGCGGCTCTATCTGCATTTTGCGCAGGCTTTGCGCAATCTCGGAGTTCCTGTCGAAACCGGGCAATTCGGCGCCGAGATGGCAGTTCATCTGGTCAATGATGGTCCTGTCACGATCTGGCTGGACACCAGCCGATAAGCTGCCCCGCGCTTTGGGCGCTGTCAGACCAAGCCAAGTGCGCCTGGCAGATGCCCGATATCCAAAAGCACCCTGTCCGCATATGGATGAAGCTCTGCGGCGCTGGCCATTCCGGTCAGGACACCGATGGTCGCCATCCCGGCTGCGCGCCCTGCAACAAGATCATGCGTACTGTCGCCCACCATGACCACGTGCCTTGGTTCAAGCCCCAGATGTGTGGCGAAGCCAAGCAACATGTCCGGCGCAGGTTTCGGGGTATAGCCACTGTCATATCCCAGAACCTGCGTGAAGTGCTCGAGTATGCCTGCCCGGGTCAGATGCGCAATTGCAGACGCAACGCCATCATTTGTCGCCACACCAAGTTTCAACCCATGCGCGGTCAGCCTGTCCAGAAGGGGCGCGAGGGGCAAAGGCGGAACCATCTCGGCAGCGGCAGAGCTTCGTAAGAGATGCTCGGACAAGCTGCCGAAAGACTCTTCCGGCAAGTGCGGCAAAAGCAACTCGGTGGCTTCCGCCAGAGTTCCGGCAATCACAGGAGAGGTCGGCCTGAACCGGCTTTCGGAAAGATCATATTCGATCGCAGTGGCAAGTCGTTCGGCCGTGGCCGCATCGCCCCCTGACAAGTCGGAAAGCAGTCGCGAGGCCCAGCCTGACCAGCTTGCCGAAAAATCAAACAGCGTGCCATCCTTGTCAAACAAGACTGCCCGTATATGCGCAAATGTCATGCGAAGCCTGCCGATATATCGATTTCATGCACAGTCAGCGCGTGCACGAAAGCTCAGTCACTGGCAACAAGGAAAACTCCCCGATCTCAGAAAACCATTGGCATGGCCCTGTTCAGCCGGTCAATTGCCGCTTTTACCTCAGCCTCAATGACAGTTCCCTCACCAGCCAACAGATGCGCCAATTGTTCGGAATTTGTCGCCCCGATGATTGGAAGTGTCTTTGCAGGCCGCGTCCGGGTCCATTCAATCGCCATATGAACCGGATCAAGACCGAATTCATGGGCAATTGCGAGATAGCCTGACACGGCCTCGAACACCCGGCCTGTAATGCGCCCGCCCAGATCTGAAGAGCGCGCGCGTCGGGAATCTTCTGGTATGACATTTCCTGCGTATTTGCCCGTCAACAGTCCGGCCGCGAGGGGGGAATAGGCCAGCAGCGGAACATTCTCGAGCACGCAGGCTTCTGCCAGATCCAGATCGAAAAACCGGCACAGCAACGAGTATTCGTTCTGCAAAGTCAGCACCCTTGGCAGCGCTTCGGTTTCTGCAAGGTGCAACCATGTGCTCAGTCCCCAGGCCGTTTCGTTGGACAGGGCGATATGACGTATCTTTCCTTCCGTGATCAACTCCTGCGCGCAAGTCAGGATTTCGCGCATATGGGAAATCGTCTCAACACGGTTCTGCTGAGAAGGGTTATAGCCCCAGCTTTTGCGGAAATGGTAAGAGCCCCGGTTGGGCCAATGCAGCTGATAGATATCGATACAATCCACCTGCAGGCGGCGCAGCGACGCCTCGGTAGCATCGCGCATGCGCTTGGCCGAAATCGGGGCTTCGTCCGGCACAGCCACCGAACCGGCCCCGGTGATCTTGGTCGCGATCACAAGATCTTCAGGTTTGCGGCTGGCCACCCATCGGCCGATGATGGCTTCGGTCGCGCCGGCCGTTTCGAACAAGACCGGGTTGACCGGATACATTTCAGCAGCATCGAGAAAATTGATTCCGGCATCACGGGCCATATCCAGCTGTCGGTGCGCATCCACTTCATCCGTCTGGCTGCCATATGTCATCGTACCCAGACAATAGTCCGACACCATGAGATCTGACTGCCCAAGTCTTTGTTTTTGCATCCGCCATATTCCTCTGCTGGCATTTCAGGTGCAATCTATCGCGTTTTGCCAGAAGCAAAAGCCCAGATCTCAGCCACAGGCGATCCGCGTGATGACATTGGCTTCATCATGTTCAATATTCAGGCGCGCTGGGTTCCAGTCCATTGTGACCGCCATGTCCGGAGCGATGATCCGGTACGGCTGTGGCAAGGACGTCTCGTCCAGTTCGGTGAGCGGTTGGCCAACAAGCTCTTGCAGCTCGGGTGCCGCGCAGGAAGGCGACAGACCGTCACCATCCAAAGGGCTGTCCTGCATGCAGGCTGCAAGGGCGAATGACGACAAAAGAACCATGGCACGGAACATATGCTCCTCCTTTCATGAACCTGTTGCGTCCAGCAGTAACAGAGCGTTGCGCGCGCCGCACCCGGATTTCAGACGGCGCGAAACAGGATTGCGTGACAGGAAAACCATGGTAATATAGAACAAAAATGGAACATTTGAATGCCTGCACGCGCCATCGCCCCGCAACCAGACCTGCTTCGCGACATCTTGCAGCTTCAATCCGGGCGGGCACATGAATTTTGCGGCCCTGCACGTCGGGTTCTGGCAGCCTGGATCATGGCAAGGCAGCCTAAAGCCGCACCAGTGATCTGGATCAGGACACGCGCCCATACAGAACATGTCTATCCCCTCGGCTTGCGTGACTGGGCAAGCCCCGAAGGATTGATCACACTCACCCCCCGGCGTGAAGCCGACGCGCTGGCTTGCGCGGAAGATGCGCTGCGCTCGGGCGCGGTGGCTCTGGTGGTGGTCGAACTGACAGCCCCCCCGGCACTGACCCCAACGCGCCGTCTGCATCTGGCCGCAGAAACCGGGCTGGCCCGCCGCCGTAACCACACACAAGACGGTACGTTTTTAGGGCTTATGCTCACCCCTGAGACAGGCGGTGCGCCAGGGGTGGAAAGTCGCTGGCATATGTCGCCCCGCCCGGCACCTCAGTCACAGATGAGTGTCGCTCCGGCCTGGCGGTTGGAAAGGCTGCGCGCGCGAATGGCCCCGACGGCCTGCTGGCATGTGAATGAACACCTGCAAGCATGGCGCGAAACCTGAACTTGCCTGTTATTGTGGCTATCGGTCTGCAGCAACTGGCCGATACAATCCGTCAAAGAATAATAAACTGGCCATGATCCAGACACTGAAGTACCAAATGGACAAGGTTCCCAATGATAAGACAGAAGCCCGACATGCCACAGATATTTGACCTGATTGTCGTTGGCTCCGGTCCTGCTGGCAGCGCCTGCGCGGCAACGGCAGCAGCCGCAGGGCTTTCCGTGGCGTTAGTGGACAAATCCCCCTTCCCGCGCGAAAAACTATGCGGTGGCGGCGTCACCGGCCGGTCGATCCGCTATCTTGACGAGATCTTTGGTGTGACACCGGACAGCGACCTGTTCCTGACCTCGGACAGTGTTCGCCTTGCCTTTGGCGGGCGCATCATCAGCCAGCAGGAAGACGCCCCTCCGTTACAGATGACAATGCGACGTGCCTTTGATGCGACGTTGCACAACCACGCCGTAACCGCAGGAGCAGACGTCTTTGCTCCTGTCCGAATAAGCGCGGTTGATCATGCGTCCGCGACTATCACGCTTGCTGATGGGCGCATACTCCAAGGTTCCGTTCTGGTCGGAGCAGATGGCGCAAACAGCCTTGTCGCGCGCAGCGTGTTTGGCCGCGCTTTTGACCCTGCCCAGATAGGGTTTGGCCTTGAGGTGGAACTTGATCGTTCCCTGATCGAGGATAACACGACGGAAATCGATCTCGGGGCCGCTGATTGGGGATATGGGTGGGTCTTTCCCAAACGCGAGTCGATCACACTTGGCGTTGGCGGCATTCACGCCCGAAACCCTGACATGAAAGCGCATTTCCAGGCCTATCTTGCGCGCCATGCCCCGGCGTTGGCAGAACAAGGCGAGATAAAATGTAAAGGCGCTTTCCTGCCATTTGGCGCTTACCGGAAAATACCGGGCGGAGGGCGCGCACTTCTGGCTGGCGACGCCGCCGGACTTGTCGACCCGATTACGGGTGAAGGCATTGCATGGGCGCTGAAATCCGGCCAGCTTGCAGCGCAGGCAGCGATCGAAGCTCTCGCAGGCAACGGACCCGATTCCGCAATGGCAGCCTATCTGCGCCGGCTGGCACCGATTCACCGCGAGATGGATGCCGCAAGGCGCATTCGTGCCCTGATTTACGCACGTCCGGTGCGCGCCTATTTCCCCCGCGCGGTAGAGCGCAACCCGTCTATGAGCCGTACCTATCTCAGACTACTGGCGGGTGAACTGGACTATGCCGATCTGGGCACGCGTGTTCTCTTCCGGCTGGCGCGCCGCCTTGGTGGCAGTCTGCTGCCGCGTCGCGCCGCATAAGGGCTTTCCGCGCCGTTCACACTGGCTTATATGCCGCTCATGTCTCAGAACCCGCCCAGTCTTCGCCCCGATATCGCCCCTCGTGCACTGTTGCGCGACACCTCACGCCCCGGCCAGCCGACCATCGGCATGGTCAGTCTCGGATGTCCGAAGGCCCTTGTGGACAGCGAGCGTATCCTGACGCGGCTGCGTGCCGAAGGTTACGCCATCTCGCCCGATTATGCCGGAGCGGATGCCGTGGTCGTCAACACATGCGGGTTTCTTGACAGTGCGAAAGCTGAAAGCCTGGAAGCAATCGGCGAAGCCCTTAAGGAAAACGGGCGCGTTATCGTCACAGGCTGCCTTGGGGCAGAACCGGACTATATTACGGGTGCTCACCCGAAGGTGCTGGCTGTGACAGGACCGCACCAGTATGAGCAGGTGCTGGACGCCGTGCATGCAGCCGTGCCGCCATCGCCGGACCCATTCATTGACCTGTTGCCGGGATCGAGCGTCAGCCTGACACCTCGACATTACAGTTACTTAAAGATTTCCGAAGGGTGCAACCACAAGTGCAAGTTCTGCATCATCCCTGACATGCGTGGCAGGCTGGTTTCGCGCCCGGCACATGCAGTGCTGCGCGAAGCCGAAAAACTGGTCGCTGCGGGTGTGCGAGAACTGCTTGTGATCTCGCAGGACACGTCGGCCTACGGAGTTGACATTAAACACGCGGCAGAGCGCGGACATCGTGCGCATATAACTGATCTTGCGCGTGATCTGGGCGGGCTTGGCGCTTGGGTGCGGCTGCACTACATCTATCCCTATCCGCATGTGCGTGACCTGATCCCGCTCATGGCCGAGGGGCTGGTGCTGCCCTATCTTGACATACCGTTTCAGCATTCGCACCCGGACACGCTGCGGCGCATGGCCCGCCCTGCAGCAGGCGAGAAGACACTGGACCGAATCGCGGAATGGCGCTCTATTTGTCCCGAAATCGCCCTGCGATCCACCTTCATCGTTGGCTATCCCGGCGAGACCGAGGCGGAGTTTGAGCATCTGCTCGACTGGCTTGACGAAGCACAGCTCGACCGGGTTGGATGTTTCCAGTATGAAAACGTTGCCGGGGCGCGCTCGAACGCGTTGCCAGACCATGTGCCGGACACGCTGAAGGCCGAACGCTGGACCCGCTTCATGGAAAAAGCGCAAGCCATATCCGAGGCGAAACTCGCGGCGAAACTCGGCCAGCACCTTGATGTTATCGTCGATGAGATTGACGCCGATGGAATAGCAACCTGCCGTACCAAAGCCGATGCGCCCGAGATTGACGGCAACCTTTTCATCGATGAAGCGACCGAGGGCTTGCAGCTAGGTGACATTCTGACAGTCGAGGTTGACGAAGCCGATGCTTATGATCTTTGGGGGCAGATCGTTACACGCGGCTGAAAAGGCCAAGGTTCAGGCCCAAAGCGGATGAAACGCGCCGCAAACCTGCCGTGACCAAAGGGGTTTGCAGCGCGCGCCAACTGCTCAGCGCTTTTTGACAAGTGCCTGCTGCAGGGCCGCGCCCAGTGCGCCCTGACCTGTGGTCCGATCTGGTACAGCCGGGCGCGCGTCAGAAGCTTTTCCAGCCTGACCACGCGGTGCAGGCGACGGTTCTCGCGCATGGGCAGTGTCAACCTGTTTTCGCATGCTCAGCCCGATACGCTTGCGCACGACATCGACCTCTGTCACGCGCACTTTGACCACATCCCCGGCCTTGACAACACTATGGGGGTCTTTCACGAAGCGATCCGCCAGTTGGCTGACATGGACCAACCCATCCTGATGCACGCCAATATCTACAAAGGCCCCGAACGCCGCCACATTCGTGACTGTACCTTCCAGAATCATGCCCGGCCGCAGGTCACGGATATCGTCAACGCCCTCGGCAAAACGCGCGGTTACAAAATCTGGACGCGGGTCACGCCCGGGCTTTTCGAGTTCGTCAAAAATATCGCGGACAGTCGGCAAACCGAAATCCGCATCGACGAAATCATCGGGGCGCAAGCGTCGCAGCGTGTCTGGTTCTTTCATGAGTGCGCTGATCTCGCGACCGGAAGCAGCGACAATGCGACGTGCCACCTCATAAGCTTCGGGGTGAACTGATGTGGCATCGAGCGGTTCGGAACTCTCGCTGATCCGCAAGAAGCCTGCGCATTGCTCATAGGCTTTCGGCCCCAGTCCCGGCACTTTCAACAAGGCCCGACGGTTGCTGAAAGCGCCCTGTGCATCACGATGCGCGACAACTGCCTGCGCCAGCGACGCGCTCAGCCCGGCAACACGTGCCAGCAATGGCGCCGAGGCGATGTTCAACTCGACCCCAACCGCATTCACGGCATCTTCGACGACGCCATCCAGCGCCTGTGTCAGCCGCCGCTGGTCCACATCATGCTGATACTGACCGACGCCGATGGATTGCGGGGCGATCTTGACCAGTTCGGCAAGAGGGTCTTGCAACCGCCGCGCTATAGAAACCGCACCGCGCAAAGAGACATCCAACTCGGGAAATTCGCGCGCTGCGAGTTCCGAGGCCGAATAGATCGACGCGCCTGCCTCAGAGACGATCACAGCCGTCGGTTGCGCAATGTCGCGGGGCAATGCTTTCAACGCCGCCGTGACCATGGCCTGTGTCTCGCGGCTGGCCGTTCCATTTCCGACCGCAATCAGTTCAACACCATGCTTTCGGATCGCATCCAGCAAACGCGACTGCGCCCCGCGGAGATCATTGCGGGGGGCAAAAGGGTACAGGGTATCAGTCTCGAGCAGCTTGCCTGTTGCATCGACCACAGCCATTTTGACGCCGGTCCTGATGCCCGGATCAAGGCCAACTGTGGCCCGAGGACCAGCCGGTGCCGCCAGAAGCAAGTCCTTCAGATTACGCGCGAAAACGGATATCGCGTCTTCATGGGCGCGCCGGCGCAATTCTGACATCAGATCAGAATACATCGCGAGGCTCAGCTTTACGCGCCAGGTCCATTCGGCAAATTTGCGCAACCAGACATCGCCGACAGCACTGCCCATCCCCCCGATCTCTGCTGCGACCATATCCTGAACGCGCGCAAGCCCGGCTTCGGGGTCTGGTCCGATATCAATCGTCACGATTTCTTCCTTGGCCGCGCGCAAGATTGCCAATGCCCGATGCGAGGGAATCTGTGCCCAGGCTTCGGAATGATCAAAATAATCCGAAAACTTGGCCCCTTGCGCCTCTTTCCCCGGCAAGACCCTTGCTCTGATGATCGCATTCGCGCGCAGGAACGTGCGCAGCTTGCCCAGCAGGGTTGCACGTTCACTCAGATCCTCAGCCAGAATGTCGCGCGCACCTTCCAGCGCCGCCTTCACCGTTATGACGGTATCGTTCAGATAAGATTCCGCCAGAGTTTCAGGATCTACCTTCCGATTGGACAGAATGGCCTGAAGCAGTGGCTCCAGCCCGTTCTCTCGCGCGATCATTGCCTTGGTCCGCCGCTTGGGCTTGTAGGGCAGATAGACATCTTCCAGCACGGCCTTTGTTTCAGCCTGTGCAATATCGCGCGCAAGCGTATCCGTCAGCTTGCCCTGTGTCCGGATCGATTCAAGGATCACTTTTCGCCGCGCTTCAAGCTCGCGCAGATAGGCAAGGCGGTCTGCGAGCATGCGCAACTGTGTATCATCTAGACCGCCTGTTGCTTCCTTCCGATAGCGCGCGACGAAAGGCACTGTGGCACCTGAGTCCAGAAGCGCGATTGCACTCGCAACCTGCGCCGGGCGGGCGTTGATGTCAGTAGCGATGTTTTGGGTGATACGCGGGTGAGGATCTTGCACGCATGGCTCCTTGGGTAATGAGCCTTCTGTTTACGCGGAAGCGACAGGCGCGCCAAGAGGCGTACCGGTTTTGCCCCCGCCGCCCAACGAAAAACGCCACCTG
>SKWJ01000058.1 GCA_007128995.1 Paracoccaceae bacterium | reverse complement strand
AGGGAAGATAAGTAAGCTGAGCGTCGTTCGGTTTCTGGAAAATTCCGTTTTCTATTGCTGTTTCAGGGATCCCCGCGCCAATTATGTTGCTCAGATCCGTGAGAATCTGCAATTCCATCAGGACGTCGAAACCTTTGTCAAGAAACGCGGTCAAGCCTTAGTCAAGCTTGTCGAGACGGTAGAAAGGTACAGCGCGCGGCAGGACCTCCATTGCGAGGTGCACAAGGTCCAGTTCGAAGAATTCGTGCTTTCCGAAAGTTACCGGGACCGAATGGCGGAACATCTGGGGCTTCGACTGGATGAACGCGCTAAGCACAGCAAGTTCAAGCCGTGGGAATCCATGCGCAACGTGGTCATTCATCAGGAACACCGGGACCAATCGGAGATCAGGTTTATCGAGAGCAAGCTTGGAGCGTATTGCTATGAGCCATGCCTGCGACCGTTCCTGACCGATCCCACTGGATAGGGCATTCTGCGCAAGGGCGGGAAGCAGCCTTGCGCGCAGCGGTAGGCGCCCAAAGCCGGCATGGCGCGAGAATGCGCTGGCCGCTGCCAGCCATCAGCGGCGGCTGGCTCCCGACAAAACAGACGCGATGACCCGCTCGTAGCTCTCTGCGATCATCGCTATATCGTGGTGCCGCTCGGCGAATTTACGGCCACCATCTGCCAGGATGGTGCGAAACTCAGCATCGTCGCGCAGAGTGCACACGGCATCCCGCAGACTCCTGTACGTTCTGGGAACGATCAATGCCTCCTGCCCATGCGTAAGCGTGCTGGAATGATAGCCGCAATAGGCCGTAGTGACGACCGGAACCCCGAGCGCCAGCGCCTCCATGACGACATTCGAACATCCTTCCTTTCCGGAGGCGACCGGATGCACCAGAATGTCGATCCGGGTGTAGAATTCCTCCTGCATCCGGTCGTGGGGAACCAGCCGAAGCCCCTTCCCGACCGCAACAAGATCCACATCCAGACTGGCGCAGACGTCCCTTACAACGTCCAGCCCCTTGACCTGCATGTCCCGCGGCGTCTTCACAGAGGCTGCGAAGCCGACGGTGAACACTGTCTTGGCAGCCCCGCGCGCGCCCAGGGGGCGGAACCGGAAAAGATCCAACCCGTTCGGAATGACATGGACTCTGTCGCCCGCACCCGGAAGCAACCGCGCCAGTGGCGCCGACAGCGCGATCACCGAATCGAATTGCCCGACCTTCCCGGCGAGCCGTTCGTCGTTGGCGCCAGACAGTTTCCGAAACGGGGTCGCACCGCCGATGCGCAATATCCTGGCGCCCGCGCGCGCCTTGCGAAATGCATCCTCCTCGGCAATCAGAAGGTCAAAGGCAATTGCCACATCCAGATCGGGCACAACCCGGGTGTTGCGGTCGATGATGACGTGATCGCACCCGGTCATGGCGCTGCTCAGTCTTGCGGCATTGATGCCATAAGCCCATTGCGGGCCAGCCTCTGCCCCGGTAAACCAGCCCACCAAGGGCTTCCTGTTGCCGTCCGGGCGCAGGACGGCGGTCAGCGTTGGCGCCTCGACCTGCGTTGTCTCGGTACTCGGAAAGGCCCAGGACGAAATTTGGTCGGCGCGCCGCTTCCAAGTGTAATGGCTCTCGAAAACCTGACGCGCTGCCTGCCCGAGGGCAAGTCCGTATGCCGGATCTGCGATCAGTTCGTCGATGGCGGAAACGAAACTGCCCAGATCGTCTGGATTGCACATCATCGCAGTTTTTCGATGTTCGATGATTTCACGAAGCACCGGCAGGTCCGATGAGACGATCGGTTTGCCATGCGCCATGTATTCGAACAGCTTCAAGGGCGAGAAAAACTTGCCGATGTCCTTTGAGCTGCCGAAGCCCAGAACGTGCTTCATGAACGGCGCAATACAGATATCGATGGTCTCGATGAAGCGCGGCACATCGGCATGCGGGCAATGCCCGTAGAAGACGATATTGTCCAGATCCGCGGTTTCCTGCTGCCATCTGTCGACATCTTCCGGGTGGCCGCCCAGCATGTGGACTGTTACATGCGGCATGGCCCTAGCGATTTCGACTGCAATTTCCGCGCCCTTGCCCGGATAGAGATGGCCCACATACCCCAGATTGGCAGCTCCAGGCCGCACCTGCCGAAGTTCAAACCGGGATGGTGTCTCCGTCAAGGCATCCGCCCCGTCATGCAGCACCTCGACCTTGCCGTCGAGAGTGCGCGAAATCCGCTTTAACGCCACCTTCAAGGGTTCGCTGATGACCACCAGCTTGCGAAAGGCGTCAAGCCCGGACAGGAAACCAATGCGATGGTCGCTGCCGTCCTTGTGCCGCTCCAGCATGGTCGGCACATCGGCGAGAGCGGCAAAGATGGCGGCCTCGACCGACCGGGAATAGATCAGGGTGGCGCCATCCGCGATGGCTTCCTCGATCATACGCAATGTCGTGCAGAGCGGCGTGTCATCCGCATCGAAAAGCTGGAACGGAAAGCTGTGCTTCAGCCCGAAGCCTTCGTATACGGCCTCGGGCGTCATGAAGGCCGCCTCTTCGGCCTTCGGCGCATAGAGCTTGATGTCCCACCCGCCTTCGCTGAAGGCCGAACACATCTTCATGACATGGACGTTGTTGGCCTGCCGAGTAGGCATCTCGGAATTTGCGATATCGGCGATCTTGCCCCGCTTCCATTTGCGGGCATCCTGAACCTCGCCACCGTCGAAAAGAAATTTTGAGAGCCTGTAGCGGTAATGCTGTGCCGAGCCGCTGTCGAGCATT
>SKWJ01000218.1 GCA_007128995.1 Paracoccaceae bacterium | reverse complement strand
CGCTTTGCGCAATCAGGCCGAAGAACTGCACCACACGATCGCCGATCTGGAAAAGCTGCGCGCCGAGGCGTCACGCCTGCTGCCGGATTGAGATTTCAGGACTGAGCTTTCCGGACAGGGATTTCGGCAACGCCGCATCACAAGATATTGTGACGCAGCGTCCATCTTTACCTTCACGTCAACTTTCATATGCTATGATCAGCTCGTAAGCCATGTGTCTTGAGTGGCGGATGTCGCAAGATGGAGGTCTTGAATGGAAGAGGATGTAAGGACCATTCGACAGATGTGCGCCGAATTTGGCGTCACACCACGCACGTTGCGGTTCTACGAAACGAAGGAGTTGCTGTTTCCGCGCCGCGATGGCCAGCACCGGCTGTACGCGCGCCGGGATCAGGCTCGGTTGAAGCTGATCCTGCGCGGCAAGCGTTTCGGCTTTTCGCTGGAAGAGATCCGGCAACTGCTGAACATGTACGACCGCGATGACAGCGAGTTACTTCAGTTGCGCAAGACATATGAGATTGCCTGCGCGCGGCTCGCGGATATGGAACGTCAGCGCGACGAACTGACAGAGGCAATTCTTGATCTGAAACAGGAACTGGCATGGGGCGAAGCGATCTTGCAAAATGCAGACCGCCCCAAAGCCGCAGAATGACTGCCGCACTCTGTGCGTGCCTTGTGAATAGGGGAGTGATCCATGCCAAGCTACACAGCACCGACAAAAGACCTGCAATTCATCCTGCACAATCTGCTTGATATCAGCCGGTCCGATATTCCCGGCTATGCTGATCTCGAGGCTGATTTCACCGCTGCTATTCTGGATGAGGCCGCAAAACTTGCCGAAGGTGTTCTCGCGCCGATCAATGCGTCGGGCGACAGGGAAGGCTGCCGTCTGGAAAATGGCGTGGTCTACACGCCCAGTGGCTTCAAAGAGGCGTTTGAGGCCGTCAAAGCCGGGGGCTGGAACGGGCTTGATATACCGGAAGAGTTCGGTGGCCAGGACCTGCCGTATCTGATGGGATCAGCGGTGGGCGAGATTTTCGTTTCGGCGAATATGGCGCTGAACATGTATCAGGGCCTGACCCATGGGGCAATCTCGGCCATTCTTGCACATGGTTCCGACGAACAGAAAGCGCGGTTCCTGCCGAAAATGGTGTCGATGGACTGGACCGGGACAATGAACCTGACCGAACCCCATTGCGGCACCGACCTTGGCATGATGCGCACCAAAGCCGCGCCGCAGGCGGATGGCAGCTATCAGATCACGGGCCAGAAGATCTTCATCTCTGCCGGTGATCATGACTTGTCGGAAAATGTCATTCATCTTGTCCTCGCAAAGGCACCCGGTGGCGGCGAGGGAACCAAGGGAATTTCCCTGTTCATTGTCCCGAAATTCCTCGTGAACGCGGATGGCAGCCTTGGCGCGCGCAACGCGGTCTCGGTGGGGAAGATCGAAGAAAAAATGGGCATTCACGGAAACTCCACCTGCGTCATGAATTACGACGGCGCAACCGGCTATCTGGTCGGCGAGCTTCACAAGGGCATGCGCGCGATGTTCACGATGATGAATGAGGCGCGCATTGGCGTCGGGCTGCAGGGCTATGCGCAGGCAGTTGTCGCATATGAGAACGCGCGCAACTACGCTGTCGATCGGTTGCAGGGGCGGGATGTGACGGGCGTGCAAAACCCCGATGGCCCGGCTGACCCGCTGATTGTGCACCCGGATGTGCGCCGGATGCTGATGGATCAGAAAAGCTTTGTGGAGGGCGCGCGCGCATTCACGCTCTGGGGTGCCAGTCTGATTGATCGCGCGCATCGCTCTGAGGATGCTCAGGCCGATGGCCTTATTTCGCTGCTTACCCCTGTCATCAAAGGCTATCTGACCGACAAGGGGTTCGAGATGTGCGTTCAGGCGCAACAAGTCTATGGCGGGCACGGCTATATCGAGGAATGGGGCATGTCCCAATTCGCGCGCGATGCCCGGATTGCGATGATCTATGAAGGCGCGAACGGCGTGCAGGCGTTGGATCTTGTTGGCCGGAAGCTTGCCGCAGAGGGCGGCAAACCGATCATGGCGTTCTTCGATCTGGTGAAGGCCGAGATCCGGGAAAGTGAGGGCGATCAGCGGCTGGAAGGGTTTGTAACCACTTTGAAGGCAGCTTCGAAAGATCTGCAGGCCGCCGCGACGTTCTTCATGGAGCGCGGCATGAAATCACCAAATGATGCGCTGGCCGGTTCGACAGATTTCATGCACCTCTTTGGTCATGTCTGTCTGGGCCTGATGTGGACGCGCATGGCCAAGGCAGCCTATGCGGAGCTTGATGCGGGCACGTCAGACCGCGATTTCTACGACTCGAAACTGGCAACAGGGCGGTATTTCATGGCGCGACACCTGCCTGCGACGGCGTTGCATCTCGCGCGCATCCGCAGTGGCAGTGACACGGTCATGGCGCTGCACGCCGATCAGTTCTGAGCAGGTCCTGCTGACAGACATATGCCATCAGCGCGGGGGCAGACCTTCAACAGGGACATGCCCCCGGCGTGCGGATGGCAGGATTTCCGGGCGACCGGGATCACACACCGTAATTTGGAGGAAACACCATGCCCGAAGCCTATATCTTTGATGCCATACGAACCCCGCGCGGCAAGGGGCGTGCTGATGGCAGCCTGCACGAGGTGACGGCGGCAAGGCTGTCGGCCCATGTTCTCAATGCGCTCAAGGCGCGCAGCGATCTGGATACGCGCGCGATCGAGGATGTTATCTGGGGCAATGCGACCCAAGTGGCCGAGCAAGGCGGATGCCTTGCGCGGACCGCTGTCCTCGCTTCGGATTTCGATGAGCAGGTTCCGGGACTCTCGATCAATCGCTTTTGCGCCAGCGGCATGGAAGCGGTCAATCTGGCCGCCAATCAGGTTTCCGCAGGGGCGGGCATGGCCTATGTCGCAGGCGGGGTCGAGATGATGAGCCGCGTCGCCATGGGGTCTGACGGGGCTGCGGTGGCTGTTGATCCCTCCATCGCGATGGAGCGGCATTTCGTCCCGCAAGGTATTGCCGCCGATATCATCGCCACCGAATACGGTTTCACCCGGATCATGGCAGATGAGCTTGCGGTCGAGAGCCAGAAGCGCGCGGCGCAGGCCTGGGATGAGGGGCGCTTCGACCGCTCGGTCGTGCCTGTTACGGATATCAATGGCCTGACCATTCTCGCACGCGACGAATACATGCGCCCCGGTACAGATACACAGAGCCTTGGCGCGCTGAAACCCGCCTTCAAGGATATGGGCGAAGTCATGCCCGGTTTCGACAAGGTCGCGCTGATGAAATACCCCCATCTGGAGAGGATTTCGCATATTCACCATGCCGGCAATTCCTCGGGCATTGTCGATGGTGCGGCAGGTGTGCTGATCGGCAGCAAGGAGTTTGGCGCGAAATACGGCCTGACCCCGCGCGCCCGGATCAAGGCCACCGCCAAGATCGGGACGGACCCCACGATCATGCTGACCGGGCCTGTCCCTGTGACCGAAAAGATCCTGCGCGAAAGCGGGATGGCGATTGGCGATATCGACCTTTTCGAGGTCAATGAGGCATTCGCGGCTGTGGTCTTGCGTTTCATGCAGGCTTTCGGGGTCGAGAGTGACCGTGTGAATGTCAATGGCGGCGCGATTGCGATGGGCCATCCTCTGGGGGCAACCGGCGCGATCATCATTGGAACGCTGCTTGATGAATTGGAGCGCACAGGCAAGGGCACCGGGCTGGCGACGCTCTGTGTGGCCTCTGGCATGGGTGCTGCGACGATCATCGAGCGCGTGTAAGGGAGGCAGGGACAATGACTGATTTTCACTATTTCATCGATGCGGACGGCATTGCGACGATCACCTGGGACATCGCGGGCAAGTCGATGAATGTGCTCTCGATGGAGGGTCTGGCCGAGCTTGAGGCGCATGTCGACACGGCTCTTGGGGATGACAGCGTAAAGGGTGTGATCATCACCAGCGGCAAGCGCGACTTCGCCGGCGGGATGGATCTGAATGTGATCGCCAAGATGAAGGACATGGCAGGCGATCAGCCGGAAAAAGGCCTGTTTGACGGGATCATGTCCCTGCATCGTTGTCTGCGCAAGATCGAGCGCGCGGGCATGGACCCAAAGTCGCTGAAAGGCGGCAAGCCTGTCGTGGCAGCCATGCCTGGCACGGCGCTGGGGATAGGGCTTGAGATTCCGCTTGCCTGCCACCGGATCATTGCTGCCGATAACCCGACAGCAAAGATAGGTCTGCCGGAAATCATGGTCGGCATCTTTCCTGGCGCGGGGGGCACGACGCGTCTTGCGCGCAAACTGGGGGCCATGGGGGCAGCCCCATTCTTGCTGGAAGGCAAGCTTTCCGACCCGAAAAAGGCAAAATCGGCGGGGCTGATTGACGAAGTGGTTGCCCCGGAAACCCTTTTGGCACGCGCGAAAGAATGGGTTCTGTCTGCAAAGGACGCTGATCTTGTCAAGCCGTGGGATGCGAAGGGCTACAAGATGCCCGGCGGTGCGCCTTATCATCCTGCCGGTTTCATGACATTCGTGGGCGCGTCCGCCATGATCAACGGCAAGACCCAAGGGGTCTATCCTGCCGCCAAGGCGCTGTTGTCGGCCGTCTATGAAGGCGCATTGGTGCCCTTTGACACTGCGCTGAAGATCGAAGCGCGCTGGTTCGTCAATGTGCTGATGAATCCCAGTTCCGCAGCCATGATCCGTTCGCTTTTCATCAACAAGGAAGCGCTTGAAAAAGGGGCAAACCGGCCCAGGGTAGATGACGAAAAGGTGAACAAGGTTGGTGTGCTGGGCGCGGGTATGATGGGCGCGGGCATTGCCTATGTAGCGGCGAATGCCGGGATAGAGGTGGTGTTGATCGATGCCGATCAGGCCGCAGCCGAGCGTGGCAAGGGCTACTCCGAGGCGTTGCTTGACAAGGGCATGAAGCGCGGAAAACTGTCCGAGGCAAAGAAGTCAGAGGTCCTGGACCGGATCAGGGCGACGACAGAGTATGCGGCACTTGACGGCTGTGATCTGGTGATCGAGGCCGTGTTTGAAGACCCGAAAGTGAAAGCCGAAGTGACCGCAAAAGCTGAAGCTGCGATCCCCGAGGCGGCGATCTTCGCGACCAATACCTCGACCCTGCCAATCAGCGATCTGGCCAAGGCGTCCAGCCGCGCCGAACAGTTCATCGGCATTCATTTCTTCTCGCCCGTGGACAAGATGCTGCTGGTCGAGATCATTCGTGGCAAGCAGACGGGCGACCGGGCTGTGGCCAAGGCGCTGGATTTTGTCCGGCAGATCCGCAAGACGCCGATTGTTGTCAATGATGCGCGGTTCTTCTACGCCAATCGCTGCATCATCCCCTATATCAACGAAGGGATGCGGATGGTGCGCGAAGGGGTGGCCCCGGTGCTTGTCGAGAATGCCGCCAAATTGATGGGCATGCCGCTTGGACCTTTGCAACTGGTTGATGAAACATCGCTTGATCTGGGGGCAAAGATTGCCAAGGCCACGCGCGCGGCAATGGGAGAGGGGTATCCGGACGCAGATGTGGATGAGATCGTTTTCTGGATGGTGGATGAAGGGCGCTTGGGCCGCAAGGCACAAGCCGGTTTCTACAGCTATGATGACAAGGGCAAGCGACAGGGCCTTTGGGAGGGTCTGGCGTCCCGGTTCGCACCCGCAGCAAAGCAGCCTGATCTGATAGAGGTGCAGCACCGGCTGATGTTTGCGCAGGCCTTGGAAGCGGTGCGCGCGCTGGAAGAGGGTGTGCTGACCGATATCCGCGAAGGTGATGTCGGCGCGATTCTTGGCTGGGGCTTTGCGCCTTGGTCAGGCGGGCCTTTTTCCTGGCTTGACATGCTGGGCGCCGCCTTTGCCGTCGAAGTCTGTGACGCCCTGGAAGCAAAGTTTGGCGCGCGGTTCAAGGCGCCCTCACTGCTGCGCGAGATGGCACAGACGCAGCGCAGTTTCTACGGGCACGATGCGGACAAGGCGGCCTGACACGGGCTGTCCCTTGTAAAATCTCTGGACTTCAAACGCCCTTGCACGGCAGTATCGTGCAAGGGCGGATTTGTAGTATTTGCAAGCTGTTGCGGCATTTGCCCGATATCTTGCAGCCGGGGAGGGCATCATGGGGTGGATGGACGATGAAACCGGGCTTGAGAAATGTGCGGCCAACCATGTTGCGCTGACCCCGCTATCGCATCTTCGCCGCGCGGCAGAGCTTTTTGGTGAACGCGAGGCGCTGGTCTATCAGGGAACGCGGCGCAGTTATGCCGAGTATTTCGAGCGGGTCACGCGACTGGCGTCTGCACTGGCAGCACATGGGGTGCGGCCGGGCGATGTTGTCTCGACGCTTCTGCCGAACATTCCCGCCCATGCCGAAGCGCATTTTGGCGTGCCGGCTTGCGGTGCGGTCCTCAATGCGATCAACACGCGGCTTGCTCCTGATACTGTCGGCTACATCCTTGAACATAGCGGCGCGAAGCTGTTGCTGGCGGATGCCGCATTTCTGGATCTGGTGCGCGCGGCAACTGCCGGGCTGACAAAACCGCCCGCGATTGTGGTTGTCGCTGACAATGAGGCCGGTTTTCCGGCTTCGGCCGAGTTCCCGGAATATGAGGCGTTCCTGCAGGCCGGTGATCCGAATTTCGACTGGATCATGCCCGCAGATGAATGGGAGAGCCTTGCACTCAACTACACTTCGGGGACGACAGGACGGCCAAAGGGCGTGGTCTATCATCATCGTGGTGCCTATCTGTCCACTTTGTCACAACCGATTTCCTGGCGCATGACAATGTTTCCGCGCTACCTGACCATCGTGCCGATGTTCCATTGCAATGCCTGGTGTCATCCGTGGATGATCCCGGCCTTGGGCGGCGTTGTCATCTGCCTGCGCGACGTGACTGCACAGGGGATCTATCAGGCCATAAGCACGGAAGGCGCGACGCATTTTGGTGGTGCCCCGATTGTTCTGCAAACCGTCATTAACGCGCCAGATGACGTCCGCTTACCCTTCGCGCATGTGGTCGAGGTTTTCACCGCTGGCGCACCTCCGCCTGCCGCGACCCTTGCAGCGATCGAACCGCTGGGGTTCAACGTGACCCAGGTCTACGGTCTGACAGAAACCTACGGCCCGGATGCAGAATGTCTTTGGCATGAGGGGTTTGACGGGCTCAATGCCGATGACCGGGCCGAGGTCAAGGCGCGCACCGGTGTCGCCATGCCTTTTATGGAAGGGTTGGCGGTACTGGACCCCGAAACCATGCAGCCCGTTGCGCGCGACGGCGCCGCACTGGGGGAAATCATGCATCGCGGAAATGGTGTGATGAAAGGGTATTATCGCAATCCCGAGGCGACATCAGAAGCATTTCGCGGGGGCTGGTTTCATTCCGGTGATATCGCGTTTCAGCACCCGGATGGATATATAAAGATCGCGGATCGTGCCAAGGACATCATCATTTCAGGCGGAGAAAATGTCTCTTCGGTCGAGGTTGAGGGCGTCCTCATGAAGCACCCTTCGGTCGTGCTGGCCGCTGTTGTGGCAAAGCCCGATCCGAAATGGGGGGAAGTGCCTTGTGCCTGCATCGAATTGCGCGCTGGGGCCAAGGTCAGCGAAGAAGATCTGATTGCCTTCTGCCGCGAGCGGCTTGCCGGGTTCAAGACCCCCAAACGGGTTGTCTTCATGGAACTGCCCAAGACATCAACTGGCAAAATACAGAAATTCGACCTGCGCACGCGGGTGCGTGATCTGTGAGTTCTGGTCTTGTGCATTGGGATGGTCTAAACTTTGACAACATAACAAGAGCAGGCAGGCGGCATGACCGCACTGGAGAAGTATCGCAAACTTGAGGGGCCGGGGCTTTGGTCCGCATCCGAGCATGATCAGCGCCGCGAGGTGGTGGTTGGCTTTGGCGAGGCCACGTTGGTCATCTCTGACAGCCGCAGCATGGCCGTTCTCAGTCATTGGTCATTGCCTGCGGTGGTGCGCCTGAATCCAGGGAAACGGCCTGCGCTTTACAGCACTGAAGGCGACAGTGCGGAACTGCTGGAACTGGATGACGATTGGCTGATCGACGCGCTGAAGGTTGTGCAGGGCGCGCTCAGCCCGCCGCGCAGCCTGATGTCACGTCTGCGCAAGCCCATTCTGGCCAGTGTCGGTGTTCTTGGGATTTTGCTTGCGGCGATTGTTGTCCCGCGCGCCCTGCAAGACCATACGGCATCGGTTGTGCCCATGGCAAAGCGGGTCGAATTGGGCGAGCAGCTGCGACTGGATCTTGTCCGCTCAGGCGCTGTCGCCTGTCAAAGCAGTTACGGAATGCCAGCTCTTGCGATCCTGCAGCGACGGCTGTTCCAGACCCCGGCGCAGATTGTTGTCATGCGGTCCTTGCCCACCGAACTGCCGCGCGTCCAGCATGTGATGGGGCGTATCTTCATTGTTGATGCGCGTCTGCTGGAAGAAGCCGGCAGCGCCGAAGCCTTCGGCGGGGCTTTGCTCATGGCCGCACAGCGCAGCGCAGAGGAAGACCCGCTGCGCCCACTTCTGCAGCATGCAGGCGTTATTGCAACCTTTCGTTTGCTGACGTCGGCAGAGCTTCCGCCGTCAGCCATGGCGGGCTATGCGCAGGCCATTTTCCGAAAACCACTGGCGGTACCGGATGTGGACAACCTGCTGGAACGTTTTGCTCGGGCCGGTATTTCAACCCGTCCGCTGGCGGATAACCCATATCCGCTGGACACTGCCCTCGAAACGATCGGACCGGCCCTGCGGGCGGGCGACCCCTTGCGCGCTGAAACGGATGGAACTGCGCTGCTCAGCGACGGGCAATGGGTAAGTCTTCTCAATATCTGCGACGGTTGAGACGGCCAGCGATATGCGCGCTGGCTCCAAGCAGCAAGATCAGACCGATGACAGGCCAATCCCGCCATTGCGCATAGAAACGCGGCGACAGGGCGCCGGGGATCGCGCCGTCCAGAAACCCGGTTTCCCCAAGGGGAAGATAGGCGACGATGCCACCACGGGCATCAATGATGGCAGAGACCCCGGTATTGGCCACGCGCAGCACCGGCAGCCCCTGTTCAACAGCCCGAAGCCTGGCCTGTGCCAGATGCTGGAATGGCCCTGTCAGCTCTCCAAACCAGGCGTCATTGGTGGCCTGCAGAACCCAGTCGGGACGCTCTGTCTGGCGCAGATGGCGCGCGAAAATGGATTCGTAGCAGATCAGCGGCAGCACCCGCCCCAGAGGCCCGAGATCCAGTGTGACCGGGCCCGGACCTGCGGTATACCCACGCAGCGCAGGGCCGGCGAGCCCCCCGATCGGTGTTCCCATCAGCCATTCTGAAAACGGGATATATTCGCCAAAAGGAACCAGATGATGCTTGTCATATATATGTGTCACCTCTGCGCGTGTTGTCATGACAGCAAGTGAATTGAAGAAGCGCCCAGCCTCCTGTCGCTGCACGCCAAAGGCCAGCATGGTTTCAGGTCCATGCACCGCTGCCGCCGCTGCCATCATTTGCAGCCCGTCACCTGGGTATTCCAGCAAGAAAGGCACTGCGGTTTCCGGCCAGAGCACGAGATCTGGCGCAGGGTGCGCATCTGCTTCGGTTTGATCCAGCAGCCGATCGAAAAACAGGAACAGATTTTCATCAAGCCATTTTTCATCCTGCGGCGCATTCGGTTGCGCAAGCCGGACAATCTGGTCGCGCGGTGGTGGAAGGTCAGTTTGCTGATTGCCCCAGACCCAGACAGAAACCAGCACAAGAATTGAACAGCCTACCCCAAGCACACGCCCCAGCACAGTGCCTGCAAGCCAAGGCAACGCAGCAGCAAGCAGCATAAGCAGGCTAAGTCCGCCAGCCCCAAGCACTGCGGCAAACTGCATCATCGGTGTTCCGACAAGCCCATGTCCGATCATGGCCCAGGGAAAGCCGGTAAAAACCCATCCACGCAACAATTCTGCCCCGATCATGGTGGCCACCAGCGCAAGCAATCGCATACGGCCCTCTGCCAGTGCCGCAGCAACCACACCTGCAAGGCCCCAGAACAGGCCCATGCCAGCCGCCATCAGCACCAGCGCGAATGGGGCCATCCAGCCATGGATTTCGGGTTCGATGAAAAACGGCTCGACGATCCAGAACAGGGCTGCGCCGAAATAGGCGGTTCCAGCAGACAGCATGGCCCATCCCCAGATGCCGGGACGTGCTGCTGTGTGGGGCAAAGCCGACCAGAGAAGTGACAGCGCCAGCAGCGACAGCCACCACCACCCCAGAGGCGCCTGACCTGCTGCTGCCAACGCGCCCAGCCCGCCAAACTGGACAAAAAACGCAGCCTTTGCGCGCCAAGGACGGGTTTTGAGGACTGTCACCTTACCCTTATTCCGCGGCGTCACGAAGCGTTTCGGGCAGGTGGACCCGCAGCCTGCGAACCCGGCGGGGTTCGGCATCAATGACTTCAAACTCCAGGCCCGAAGGATGGGTGATGACCTCGCCGCGTACAGGCACACGCCCGGACAGCAGAAAGACCAGCCCGCCAAGCGTATCGATTTCCTCGTCTTCTTCCTTGTCCGTCAGCGCAAACCCCAGCGCCTTCTCCAGTTCCGAGAGGGGCG
>SKWJ01000314.1 GCA_007128995.1 Paracoccaceae bacterium | reverse complement strand
TCGTATTCTTGGCGCTCATCATGAAGCAGCGCGCCTGACGGCCCATGACCTGACCCCGGTGATCGACAAGCTTCTTCAGCGCCTCATGGAGAGTATCGGCGCAGAGGGTTTCCTCGGGCGACTTGTCGATGAAGTCTGGCGGATATTGCGGCAAAGACCGCTTCAGGTGGGCCATGTCAAATCGATGATCCTGCAGATCGCCGTTGCTTCAAGCCAGCAAAGCATTGGCTTTAGCGGAAGTGACACGCGGCTGGGTGCCGATCGGCTGATCAGCGCATTGTTCGGACCGACAAGCCTGTGTCGGGATGACCCTGGCTTGAAGTCCTATGCCATGCGCTTGTCAGCCGCAGATGAAGGGTCATTGCAGGCGGAAGCAACAGGGTTAGCCCGCGCGATGCATGACACCGGGCTGGTTTCTGACTATCACGTCACCTTCCTGCGCTTCGTTTTGGGGAATGGACAGGCGCATCTTCTGCCGGTTGTCCTCGGGCTCAGCAGCACCGGTGTGGATTGCCTGCGCTGCTATCAGCCGCTTGTCCAGCGCCTGATCGAGGTGGCTGTGCATCCCGGAACGGCGCAAGCGGTCCTTGGCATCTCGCTTATGCTGGAGCGCGGAATTCTCTACTCACCGCCCATCGCACCATCGCTGTGGCGATTGCTGGGAACCACCCTGACCGCGACCTGCACCGAAGCGCTGGAATCAGCGTTTGGCGAGGATGTCGCGCCGAAAGCGCGCCTTATTGGCGGGCTGATGATGCTGCTGGGACAGCCCCTAGGCATAGGGCAAGGCAATAATCCGACCTGTCAGGCAGCACGCGCCCTGTCCATCTGGGCGCTGAACGATCCGGACTACCTGTTCTGGCTGCTGGCACAAGTCACGGCGAATGACCGGATCATAATGCATTTTGAAGGTGCCGCGTTGGATTCGGCATTGCTGCCCGTAGGTCTGGCCCAGCATACGCCGCTTGACGCGGACCCGGTATCGGTCTTGCTTGTCCCGCATCTGGACCGCATCTATGCCGAGATGGGCCGGCGCGTCGCCGACCGACCACAGGACCCGCATTGCTGGATCAATCCGGAACTTCATGGTTGGTGGGTGGGCCGCGAATTTCATATCGCAGTGGATATCGCCACCGGCAAACTGCACCATCATGAGCAGTTTATCCGGGATTTTTTCCTTGCCTATCACCCGCTGCACAACGGCAACGAACCAGTCGTCCATCCGCAACCCGCAGGCATAGCCGTCACCGACAGCCGCGGCGCGTTCGTCGGCTGGCACGCGATCACGATCATCCGTGTCGCACTGGATCAGTCCGGCGAGATGCGCGTCTATTTCTTCAACCCGAACAATGACAGTGGACAAGACTGGGGCCTCGGGATCGTCGTGTCGACACATGGCAATGGCGAACGTCTGGGTGAAGCGTCACTGCCCTTTGCGCAATTCACGTCGAGACTGTATATCTTCCATGATGACGGATTGCGCACCCCCGGTTCAATCCCTGTTGACGACAGCGCCATCACCGCAATTCGCGATATGGCCCAAGAAAGCTGGGCCCGCGACAGGATCTAGGCTCCAGACTGACTCTGATGATGTGACCGCCCCCCCGACGTCGTCCTTGCCTATAAAGCTCAATTGCGCCGGGTGAGGTGACAACTTCCCGCAACAATTTTTCGATTACATATAAATATATTAAGCCGAAACCGATTGCCGTGTGAGGGTATGAACGATCTTTTCGCAGGATGCCTCAACCTTCTCACATTCGTTTTCATCAAGCCTGACAACTGCAGCGGCGAATTCCTGCAGCATCTCATACATAGCTGGCATCTTGGCGTAATATGCCTCTGCATAAGCAATCATTTCATCTTCTGTGTAACCAACAAAACTGCCAGCACCGTCAGGAACCTCAGTGCGCCTTTGTTCAAGGTTTCTCAGCATCCTTTGCTTGGAGGCGTGGAGCATAACGACATAGCGGCGCTTCAACATCTTGCGGATAATGTCCGGCTGTCGTTCGGCCAGAAGAAGAACTTCAGCCCAATAGTTTGACACAAGGCTCTCGTCATTTATCACCGACAGATCCGGTCGCATATCCAGTGCCAGATTGTTTTCAATCACAGAAAGAGAAAACCGCATCGCTGTTATTTGATGTCTTACCTGTTTATGGGGAAACTCTCCTCGCGCCCATCGCCTTGCTTTCTCCATGTGCAATGTACGGTAGAAACAAGCAATCTCTTCCTCAGGCTCTCGCGGCAAAATCAATTGATCCGAGGCGACCGGCCTGTAATAGAGCCAGCCGCTTGGAAGAGACTGCTGCAAATTACGCATCATATAGCTTTTGCCGCAGGCGGATGGTCCCAAGAATTCGATAATTTTCCCGTCGCGCCGGGCCGTCTGAGGGGGCAGCGCTGCAACATGTGGGCGTCTTGGCACACGTCGCACCTGAAGCCCTGCTGCGGCAAGCGTGCTCTTTAAAAAGCTTTTCATCAAAATCTTACTACTCGAAAACAATACCGTACACGAAGAGCACGCGGCATGACCGCACACCGCACTCTGCTCAACGACTGAAATATGACGTATATTTAACGATTCGGTCAATAGGATTAAACAAATGTGAAATCTTCAGGGATTGGCGGCCATGACTGTCACAAAAAAGTGGAAAACCACCGTTTCATGCATAATATTTGAGCGGAAAGTGGTAGGAATGACCGAACACCACCTCAGTCCAAACTAGAGCGTTTCGCTGAAACCCTGAATCCTGGGATTCCCAAGGCTG
>SKWJ01000503.1 GCA_007128995.1 Paracoccaceae bacterium | reverse complement strand
TTATGAAGGCCTCAGTCGCGCCGGCAGGCAGTGGGTGCGGGATCGAGCGCGTCCCCTCTGCAACACGCTTGTCGCCCGTATACAGCGCCAAAAGTGCCGTGTCAGTCTCCAGCAAGGGCCGCAATACCAGCCGTGCCGAAGTTAAAATAGGCTGATCAGCCCGAATGTCATTGCTAAAATCCAATTCCCCGCTCCCCTGCATACTTGCGCCTGCACTCACATCAAGACATGTCCACGGCACAGCGCCAAAACCTTGCGCACGCCCGTCGACGCACAAAAAGCAACAGGGCCGGCATGCAAGCCGACCCTGTCCTACATCGAAAATGTAAACGTTCGACTTACTCGGCCGCAGTTTCCAGTGGCATGATCGACACGAAACTGCGTCCCTTGAAACCTTTCGTGAAAACAACGTGTCCTTCTGACAAGGCGAAAAGCGTATGGTCACGACCAATGCCCACACCATCGCCCGGCCAATGTTTTGTGCCACGCTGTCTTACGATAATGTTACCCGGAATAGCGTGCTGCCCGCCATAAAGTTTAACGCCAAGACGACGTCCCGCCGAATCGCGTCCATTGCGGGAGGAACCGCCTGCTTTCTTGTGTGCCATGGGGTATTACTCCTTCTCGGCTGCGAATTGTTTGGCCTGCTCGACCCAGCCATCCCGTTCGATCCGGCCCTTGAGCGCCAGCTTTTCATCCATATAGGCAATCTCTTCCGAAGTCCAAGCGGCCATCTGATCAAAATGAAACACGCCATGCTCGTTCAGAAGGGATTCCATCTTCGGGCCAAGACCGGATATCTTCTTCAGATCATCCGACTGACCATCGCGCGCCGCCTCAAGAAGGTTCGAGGGCTTCGCACCTTCGGCAGAGCTGGCCGCTTGCACTTCTTTCTTCGGGCGCGATGCCGGTGCCGGTGCCGCCACATCGACTGTAAAACCGGAGACAGAGCCTGTCCCGATCGCAGCCTTGACACCAGACGCCCCTGCCCCTGTTGCCAGAATATCCGTCACTTTCACAAGTGTCAGCTTCTGACGATGACCTTTTGTGCGCTGCGAGCTGTGCTTGCGGCGGCGCTTGACATAGTGGATAATCTTGTCGGCCTTGATCTGATCGATAACCTCGGCCTGAACGCCTGCATCATCGATCAGCGGCGCACCGATCACGGCGGCGTCCCCGCCAATCATCAAAATTTCGTTGAACTGGACAGTTTCACCAGCCTGCGCAGCAATGCGTTCTACGCGCAGCAGATCACCTGCCTGAACGCGGTACTGCTTGCCACCAGTCTTAAGGACCGCAAACATCGGCCTGTTCCTTCTCTTCGCTACCGCGCCCTGTGGCCTCTGCGCAAAACACAGATGTTTAATACCTCGGGCGGCGTGTCCGTCTATGCGGACAGTACTGATATGCCGAGCGTGCCGGATGCGCGCGCGGTCGGGGTGCTATGCGGGAAAGTCATTTGCATGTCAAGCGTCCGCCAGACCTGAAAACGCGCTCACGAAATCACTCTTTACGCACGCTAGAGATGCAGGCCTTCGCGCCCGGCCAGATCCGTAAAGAACTGCCATGCAACCCGCCCGGACCGGCTGCCACGTGTGGCCTGCCATTCAATCGCTTCTGCACGCAGACGCGCCGGATCAATCTGCAGGCCATACGCAGTGCAGTATTGAGTTATCATCGACAGATATTCATCCTGCGCGCAGGGGTGAAACCCAAGCCACAGTCCGAACCTGTCTGAAAGCGAGACTTTCTCTTCGACTGCCTCGGAAGGATTGATGGCGGAAGATCTCTCATTCTCAATCATGTCGCGGGGCATCAGGTGGCGTCGGTTGGAGGTCGCGTATAGAACAACATTTCCCGGGCGCCCTTCGACACCGCCGTCCAGCACTGCTTTCAAAGACTTGTAATGATGATCATCATGTCCGAAAGACAGATCATCACAAAACAGGACGAAACGGGCCTCTGTGTCGCGCAGATGCGCCATCAGCCGCCCGATGCTCGGCAAATCCTCGCGCTGAATCTCAACCAGCTTGAGATCACACTCTGGTGCGGCCAATCGGACATGCGCGTGAACGGCCTTGACCAGCGAGGATTTCCCCATGCCCCGCGCGCCCCAAAGCAGTGCATTATTTGCGGGCAAACCTTTTGCGAACTGCATCGTATTGGCAAGAAGCGTGTCACGTGCGCGGTCGATCCCGACAAGAAGATCAATGGCGACGCGGTTGACCTGAGTAACGGGGTGAAGCCTGTCTGGCGTCGTATGCCACACGAACGCTTCGGCGGCCCTGATATCAGGCGCGTTCCCCGGCGGCGGGGAAATCCGCTCGAGCGCTTCGGCAATACGGCTCAGGCTGTCAATCTCTGCCCGGTCAGACAGCATCATTTCTCGTTTTCCAGTTCATCATCGTAAAGTGGTTCATCATCATCAAGCAGGCCTTCGCGGCGCAACTCCTCCATCCGCTTCTTTTCAACCATGCCGACAAGGCGGATCGAGATTTCATAAAGACCATAAACGACAATGAACAGGATGATCTGCGTAATGACATCGGGCGGTGTGACAAGGGCTGCAAGCGTCAGGATCCCAACGATCGCCCATTTCCGCCCAGACCGAAGCCCGGCCGCTGAGACAAGACCGGCCTTGCCCATGAGGGTCAGCAGCACCGGAAGCTGAAAGCACAGCCCGAATGCGACGATGAATTTTATGGTCAGGTTCAGATAGGCTTGCGCGGAGCCTTGAAACACAACCGACAATGGGGCTGCACCGGGTACACCATCT
>SKWJ01000406.1 GCA_007128995.1 Paracoccaceae bacterium | reverse complement strand
GGATTGTGGTTGATTGCGGGCTTGCCCGACGCGCGCGCTTCGATCCGGGGACGGGCATGTGGCGGCTGGTGACAGAACCCGTGACCCGCGCCGAAGCCGAACAGCGCCGCGGCCGCGCGGGACGGGTCGCCAAAGGTGTATGTTTCCGCATGTGGGCGCGCTCTGAAGAAGGGGCGCTCGCAGCGTTCGCCCCCCCTGAAATTACCCGAGCAGATCTGGCGGGGCTGGCGCTTGAACTGGCGCTTTGGGGCAGTGACGCCGACTTGCGGTTTTTGACGCCACCACCGGCCGCCGCTCTGTCGGAGGCACGCGCGCTTTTGCGTAGCCTTGGCGCGCTTGATACATCCGACAAGATAACGGCGCATGGGCGCAAGATGGCGGGATTGCCTTTGCATCCGCGTCTGGCGCATATGTTCTTAGAGGCCGGACGTGCAGGCGCGGAACTGGCGGCGATCCTGTCGGACCGTGATATCTTGCAGAATGCTCCTGTCGATCTGGCGCTGCGCCTTGCCGCGCTAAACGACCCACGCGCATTTGCAGATCGGTATCCCTTCCCGGTGCGCCACGCCGCGCTGGACCGCGTAAGGTCTGAAATGAAACGCCTTGCGCGTCTGGTGAAAGCGCCCGGTGCGGATCTTGCCCCGGCAGAGATGGCCGCGCTTGCCTATCCCGACCGGATCGGCCTGCGTCGCAAGGGGGATCAGCCGCGTTTCGTTCTGTCAGGTGGCAAAGGGGCCGTGTTGCCAGAAGGTGATCCCTTGTCACAGGCGCGGCTGATCGTCGTAACCGACAGTGATGGCGACCCGCGCGAGGCACGCATTCGCCAGGCCGTCCAGATAAGCGAAGCAGAGCTCCGCCCGCTTTATGAGGGGCAGATTATCTGGCGCCAGACATGCCATTGGTCGCGTCGGGACCGCAGGATTCTTGCGCGAGAACAGGCTTGTCTCGGGGCGCTGGTCCTGCAGGATCGCCATTGGAAGGACCCCGATCCTGATGCAGTGATCACAGCAGCCTGTGACGGACTGCGTGATCTGGGCTTGCCACTGTCAGATGCGGCCCGCCGTTTTCGGGCGCGGGTCGCCCTGCTGCGAGAGCAGGGGGTGGATTTGCCCGATCAAAGCGATACCGCTTTGCTGGATGGGCTTGAAGACTGGCTTGCTCCGTGGTTGACAGGTTTGCGCAGCGCAGAAGATTTGCGCGGGCTGGACCTGCTGCCGGCACTGCGCGCGATGCTTGATCATGAACAGTTGCGCCAATTGGACGATCTGGCGCCTGCGCATTTCATCACCCCCCTTGGGAACAAGGTCGCGATTGACTATTCGGGCACGGCCCCTGCGATAGCAGTGCGTCTGCAAGAACTGTTCGGCGTGGCCCAGCACCCGGTTATCGGGCCAGCGCGCACGCCCCTGAAGGTCGTGCTGCTCTCGCCCGCGCGCATGCCGGTTCAGGTCACGATGGATCTGCCGGGTTTCTGGACAAACAGCTACGCAGATGTGCGCCGCGACATGCGCGGACAATACCCAAAACACCCATGGCCCGAAAACCCGCTGCAGGCGGCCCCGACATTGCGCGCGAAACCGCGTCGCAAGTGATCAGCCCAGGCCGGGTGTTGCGCAATCTTGGTGGTTTGGCCGCTTGCGTTTTCGGGCTGATCCAGTGTGTCAGTCTGTTGGTCAGAGAGACAGTCTGACATGGGCCGAGAGTGGAGTTGTCGCCCCGATGCGTGCAAGGGCTGCTGAAAGGGGCTCGTAGGCGACAGACATGGTATGCGCGTTGGCATGCAGGATCATGTCCGGTGCACTGACCCAGGCGACATGCCCCGGCCAGAACAGCAGATCGCCCCGCCGGGCCTGTGCGCCTTCTGGCAGGCGGGCCGAAAGGGCGCGCTCTTGAAGGTCGCTATCTGCAGGGCAGGGGTGGTTGCACGCCTGCAATGCAAGCTGGACAAGGGCAGAACAATCCAGCCCGGCGCGACTGTTCCCACCCCAGAGATATGGCGTGCCGATCAATTTTTCGGCCACGGCAACCGGGTCGGTTTCTGGCTGATCAACCGGCTGAAGATGTTGTTTCGGAAGCCACGCTCCGTCATGTCGGCGCAGGAAGTTGCCGCTGGCCTCTGTAATCCGCACAGTCGCATTCAGCGACAATGTTGCAGTGGCTTCGCTTTTTATATCCGGTGCAGCGTAGAGATGCGTTGCAGGGGCCGCAACACGATGCGTCATGTCAAGATACGGGCCGAGCGTGGAGCGATCAATCCAGCCGCAGTATCCGTCATGTTCGGCCCGGACATAGGCCATTTCCCCTTGCTGATCGATCACGCAAAGTGCCGCGCCAGACAGGAGCTGACGGTCACGCGACCCTGCAGGTGTTCGCAGAAGATCTGCCAGAGGGGCTGTAAGACGCTGCCTTCGACCTTCTGTATAGGCTGGGGCTGTCAGTGTCCCCTTCAGGGTGACGTGCGCCACGCGCCCGCTGAACGGGGTCAGACGCGGATCGGTCACAGGTTCAGCACGGCTGGCAGCGCGCCAAAAAGGGCGCGTGCCCCCTGGCCCACGCCGCCTTTCGGGCGTGCTGGGGCTGGCCTGGGTTGATAGCCATAGATATCGAAATGCACAAAGCGCCTGGTTCCCGTGACAAAGCGGCGCAGGAAGAGGGCAGCAGTCACAGATCCGGCCATCCCGCCCCCGGGCGCATTGTCCAGATCGGCAATTCCCGGTTCGATCATCTCCTCATAGGCTGTGTGAAACGGCATCTGCCAGAGCGGGTCGCGCATTTCCGTGCCGCTCTGCATCAGTTGGGCTGCGAAATCCGTGTCATCCGTAAAGAAAGGCGCAATATCGGGGCCAAGGGCAACACGCGCGGCACCCGTCAACGTCGCCATACAGATCAGCGCGTCCGGGTTTTCATCATCCGCGAGCGACAGCGCATCCGCGAGCACCAGACGGCCCTCGGCATCAGTATTGTTGATCTCGATTGTCAACCCGTTGCGCGCTGTCACAATATCGCCGGGCCGCATCGCATTGCCGGAAACAGCGTTCTCGACAGCGGGAACCAGAACGCGCAGTTGCACGTTCCACCCCTGCGACATGATCATATGCGCCAGTCCCATGACCGTCGCAGCCCCGCCCATGTCTTTTTTCATCAGCCCCATTGAAGCGCCGGGTTTGAGGTTCAGACCACCCGTATCAAAGCACACCCCTTTGCCGACAAGCGTCAGCCGTGGGCCGCTGGTGCCCCAGCGCATATCCAGCAGGCGCGGGCTGCGCGATGAGGCGCGTCCGACTGTATGGATGAGGGGCAGATTCTGTTCCAGCAAAGCCTCTCCGCGGATCGCTTTTGCCTCTGCACCATGCCTCTTGGCGAGTGACATGAACGCCGTTTCCAACTCTTCCGGTCCCATGTGCGAGGCGGGCATATTGATCAGGTCACGGGTCAGACATTCACCTTCGGCAATGGCCACAAGGCGTTTTGCATCAAGGCCCTGAGGGGCGATCAACTCTGCCAGTTCTGCCGGTTCCTGGTTCCGGAACCGGCGAAACTTGTACTCGGCGAGAAGCCATCCAAGGGTTTCTTCCTCGAGTGACGCCTGGTCCAGATGATGGTGCAGATGGAATACCTGCGCGGGAAGGCGCGTACGCGCCCCGCCGAGGCAAAAACGCTGGCGTGCCCGGTCGCGGGCTGTGCCACGCCCGATGACTGCAAGGGAAAGTGCCCCCTGAGCATCGGGGCAAAGCGCCACTTCTCCAGAACCTGCCTTGAAGCCTGTCGCCGCAAGCCATGCGCGTACACCCGAACTCTGTCTTTCGGTCCAGGGGATCAGATCCTCGGCATCGACCAGATGCAAATCAACTGCCGGATCGCGTTCGGATGCAAAACCGGGCGGGTTGGAACTGTCTGTCTGGAACATGCTGTGATCTGCCTTCTTTTATTTCTCGGGCAGCTTAGCGCCGCTGGCCGTTAGCGAAAAGCGCTTTCGGCATCGGCTATGTGCCCCGGCGATATGCGGCTTGCCGGGACTGCCGCGATGCCATTTTGCCTGCCACTTGCAGCTCAGGCTTCGGGCATGGCCGAGGAATGGTGTTCAATGATCTTCCACGTATCACCGTCTTTTCGGTAAACGAATGTAAACCGCGCGACCAGCACATGTACCGCGCCATCGACGTTTGTCTCAAAAGAATAGATACCGGAATTGATGGCAATTGCGGCAAACCGCCTGATCGTCTGATGAATGATAGAAGCTTTTGGAAGCAACATCATGAACTTTGTAAAATAGCTTTCGATTGCCGCAGGTGTCTGACGTATTTCGTTCGAAAGTGTCGGGATCAGCGTTGCATCTTCGGCATATAGCGCCCCCACCGCGCGGCTGTCGCCGGTCTGAAGCGCGGTGTTCCAGTCGTCAAATAAGCTGGATATCTCGTTCTCTATATCTGTAGCTAGCGGCATGGTTTGTTCTTTCTTCTGTGCAGATTAAATCTGGCTGGAAGCTTACCGAGAGGGTAATCACGCAAGCCAAACCTGGAAAGTCGGCGCCTGTCTATATCACATCTTGCAAAAATGGAATATGAAACTCCGATCTGTCCGCTCTGTAGTCGTCCCATTCCTGCGGACGTACCTCAGAGCCTGCATCACCTTGTGCCCAAATTGCGTGGCGGCAAGGGTGGACCGGTGGTGCTGCTGCATCACATGTGCCACCGTGAAATACATGCAACGCTTTCGGAAACGGAACTCGCGCGCGCGTACAGCACCACGGAAGCCTTGCGCGCGCATCCGAGACTGGCCAGTTTCATCGCATGGGTCGCACGCCGGCCCCCGGAATTCGCATCAAAAGTGCCCGGTCGTCGCAGGACGCGGCGGCGTTAAACCCGCTTTAAAGACGCTGTGGCACTCTGTGGGCTGCACAACTGCTTTCAGGTGAACAATGCCGGGAAATGAAGGGCCAAGCGACCGACATGTCGCATATGCGCGGCGCGTGGCAGAACGTCAGGCACGGGTCGGGATCATTGCCAATACAGTCGACGTAGTCATGCCGAGCGCACCGCCCAGAGAAGTCTGGACACGATGGCCAAAGCTGCGTTCCGCGCGGCGGCGTGAAAAGGCGCGCAGCACGGTTCGGCACGACCCGCTGACAGATGACCCTGTCCTGAATGGCGCAGCCCTTGCCGCTTTCGCGGTTGAAGTTCGTCAGGACTTCAGGGCGCGCTTGCAGGACGGTACGCAACCCACGCCACGCCTGTCCGCCCAGTCCGGGCGGCGCTGGCAGATCCGGGCCTTGCTGGCACTGGTCATGGCAATCGCGTCTGGGCTGATCGCTGTATATACAATCGATCTCCTGCGCTTTTGAAGCGCGCTGTGCATCTGTGAACAGGATCGGTTCGCGTGTAACGGGTTGCGAACTGGCACGGCAGGGCCGATCTTCATTGCGCAAGATCAGCTTATCGGAGTGTCACATGTCCATTCGTCCTGTCACGGAACGTCGCAAGGCCCAACCCACTCTTGAAGGCGCTGGGGTGCATCTGCATCGTGCTTTCGGATTTCAGGATCCGAGTGAGTTGGATCCGTTTTTGCTGTTTGATGATTTCCGCAATGATGTTCCGGAGCATTTCCTGCGCGGGTTCCCGTGGCATCCGCACCGGGGTATCGAGACGATTACCTATGTCCTCGAAGGCGAAGTCGATCATGGAGACAGCCTCGGGAACACAGGGACTCTGGGTGCGGGAGATGTTCAGTGGATGACCGCTGGCTCGGGTATCCTGCATCAGGAAATGCCTCGTGGAAACGCGATTGGGCAGATGCACGGTTTCCAGCTTTGGGCCAACCTGCCGGGAAGCCTGAAAATGACTGCGCCGCGCTATCAGGATGTGAAAGGCACCGACATACCAGAGGTGATTGACAACGATGGGACCAAAGTACGCATCATTGTCGGGAGTTTCTGGGGCAAACTTGGTCCGGTCGATGGGATTGCAGCCGATCCCCAGTATCTTGATATTTCCGTGCCACCCGGTGTGCGCAAGACTTTCAAGGTCGATACCTACCGCCGGGCTTTTGCCTATGTCTTTGCCGGATCGGGGTATTTTGCAGATGCCTCTGCTCCGACGGGTGTCTTGCTGGAAAAGGAAGTCATGGGACAGGAGGTCAATATCCGTGACCTGTCCGGGGATCGGACGCTTATCCGGTTCGGTACCGGGGATGAAGTGACGGTGCAGGCAGGCGAAATGGGGGTACGCTTTCTCTTGATATCCGGCGCACCATTACAGGAACCTGTCGCTTGGCACGGCCCGATCGTGATGAATACCCAGGCAGAGATTCAGGCCGCGATGCGCGAGCTACGCAACGGGACGTTCATCCGCGCTGCGCACTGATCTGCCCTGCTGGCACTATCCGAGCCGCAGTTACAGCCTCTAGGGGGGTGGGGAACCGAAGTGGTGTCGCCCACAAAGCCGAAGGCGGAGCACCTCAGCAGAGCCCCCCTGTTCGGGGCTGGGACGGTGCATTATGTAGAGGGCTGCAGTGACACAGGGGATGACAATGACACGCAGCATCATTCGCGTATCGGGGCAGGAACCCGAAAAGTTTCTGCAGGGTTTGGTCACAAATGACCTGCGAAAGCTTGCCGAAAACGATATTCTGTATGCTGCCATTCTGACTCCGCAGGGCAAATATCTGGCCGATTTCTTCCTGGTTGCTGACAGGGACGGGGGGGTTCTTGTGGATGTTGCTGCGCCACTGGCCTCGGACTTGCTTCGGCGACTGACGCTATACAAGCTGCGGTCAAAGATTTCGTTGGAACAGATAGACATGCCTGTTAGCCGTGGTACTGGTCCCGAACCAGAAGGAGCTTTGCGCGACCCGCGTCACCCGGCGCTTGGTTGGCGGCTTTATGGAAAGGCCTTGCCGGACGATGGCACCGATTGGGATGCGCTGCGCGTTTTGCATTGCATCCCTGAGTCGGGTATCGAACTTGTGCCGGGAGAGACATTCATTCTCGAAACCGGGTTTGAGCGGTTGAACGGGCTTGATTTCCGCAAAGGATGCTATGTCGGTCAGGAAGTCACCGCCCGGATGCATCACAAGACGCAACTGAGAAAGGGTCTTACCACAGTTGCGATAGAGGGTGAGGCTGCGATCGGTGCCGATATTCTTGCAGATGACAAGGTTGCCGGACAAATATTCACGCAGTCCAATGGACGTGCGATTGCCTATCTGCGTTTCGATCGCGCAAAAGATGCCATGACCGCAGGCAATGCGCGCCTGCGCTGGCATCCCGCTCAGGAACAGGCTTGATCCAGTCGCAAGGGGCATGTTAGCGATAGCGACGCTTATTCGGGGACAGACATGTCTTCTATCAACCGCCTGTTTCAATCTGCATTTGCCGGACCGCTTCTCGCTCTCTCGGCTTTCGCGCTTTTTTCCGCTCATGACGTGATCGTCAAGACATTGGGCGGGTCTTACTCGCCTGTTCAGATCGTGTTTTTCAGCGTGCTTCTTGGCCTGCCTCTGGCAATGATACTGCTGATGCGCGATCCGACTGACGGAAACCTTTTGCCCCGCAGACCCGGTTGGACAGCCTTGCGGACGATCGCAGCAGTTGTGACCGGGGTGACGGTGTTCTACGCTTTTTCAGTGCTGCCACTGGCGCAAACTTACGCCATACTGTTCGCAACACCCTTGCTGATCACAGTGCTGTCCGTGCCGCTACTGGGAGAGCGTGTCGGCCTGCACAGGGGGGCTGCCGTGCTGGTGGGGCTTGTCGGGGTGCTGATCGTTCTGAGGCCGGGACAGGGAGAGGGGCTGAACGCCGGCCATCTTGCAGCACTTGTTGGCGCGTTCACGAGTGCCTTTGCCTCTATCATTGTGCGCAAGATCGGGGCGGAGGAACGCAATGTCGTTCTGTTGCTGTATCCGATGATGGCCAATCTGTTGCTGATGGGGGCGGTGCTTCCCTTCGTTTATCAGCCGATGCCGCTTGGCGATTTCGGCGCCTTGGCACTGATGGCCGCGCTTGCGCTGGTGGCCAGCCTTTGTGTGATTGCGGCCTATAAACGCGCCCCAGCCTTTCAGATAGCGCCGATGCAATATTCCCAGATCATCTGGGCCGTCATTTTCGGTGCCTTGTTCTTCGGCGAACGGGTCGATCTGTTCACGATTGCCGGGGCAGGCGTCATCATCGCCAGCGGGATATACATCGTGATGCGCGAAGACCGGGCGAATGTTTCGGATAATCAGCCAGTGCTTGCAACCCGCACCCGGACTGACACAGGGACTTTCCCCCGCGCAAGCCATCTGGGCAGACTGGACACGTCAGCCGAAGACGAGACACCCTGAGGCGCGGCACAACGGCAACGACTGTCATGCGGTTGAAGAAAACATAAGCAATGCGCTGGCTTCACCTGTCATCGGGCGCTAAGACAGGGCCAAACAGGTCAAGAGGCATCCGATGCACGCGCATATACGTCCGCAGCCAGGTATCCTGGAAATCGCACTCTATCAGGGCGGAAGCTCCAAGATTGCTGGACGCGATGATGTGGTCAAGCTTTCGTCGAATGAAAACCCGTTCGGTCCGGGCGATCTGGCGCGACAGGCCTTCGCGCGCTCTGGCCATGACCTGCATCGCTATCCGTCGACCGATCATGCCGGGTTGCGGGCCGCTCTGGGGGCGCAGTTCGGCCTCGATGTCGGGCGGATCATCTGCGGGGCCGGATCGGATGAGATCATCAGCTTCCTGTGTCAGTCCTACGCCGGACCCGGGGACGAAGTGCTCTATAGCCAGCATGGGTTTTTGATGTATCGCATATCGGCGCTGGCCGCAGGTGCGACGCCGGTCGTGGCACCGGAAACAGACCGGACAACCGATGTCGATGCGTTGCTTGCGGCGGTCACGAAACGCACGAAGCTTGTCTTCATTGCCAACCCGAATAACCCGACGGGCACCATGATTCCGCTGTCGGAAGTGACACGCCTTGCGAAGAAGCTGCCCAAACAGGCACTTCTGGTGCTGGACGGGGCATATGCGGAATATGCCGAAGATTATGATGGTGGCGCTGCTCTGGTTGATGCGCGCGAAAACGTGGTAATGACGCGGACCTTCTCAAAACTCTACGGTCTGGGTGGCTTGCGGGTGGGCTGGGGCTATGGGCCGCAGCATGTGATGGATGTGCTGAACCGGGTTCGGGGCCCCTTCAACCTGTCCACTGTGCAGCTTGATGTCGCCGAGGCAGCACTGGGCGATGTCATACATGTGACCCGGTCGCTGACAGAGAATGCGCGGATGCGCGACTGGCTGACCGACAGACTGAATGCGCTTGGCGTTGCAACCGATCCGTCGCATGCCAATTTCGTGCTGGCACGGTTTCGCTCGGCAGAGCAGGCCGGGGCCTGTAACGCCGCGCTGCTGGCGGATGGCCTGATCGTGCGGCAAGTCGGCAGCTACGGCCTGCCCGAAGCTTTGCGAATCACGATCGGCGACGAATCCGCCTGTCGCCGCGTCGCCCATGTGATCGGGGCCTTCATGGAGCAGCAGGGATGAGAGTGCTCTATCAGCGTGTTGCCTTTATCGGGCTTGGGCTGATTGCATCCTCCATGGCGCATGCCATGCGGCGCGCTGGCCTGGTCGGGCAAAGCGCCGGGACAGCGCGCTCGGAAGAGACCCGCGCGATCGCGCGCGAAATCAATCTGGTCGATGAGGTCTGCGACACGGCAGCAGAGGCCGTGCGCGGTGCGGATCTCGTGGTTCTGTGCATGCCCATTGGCGCCATGCAGGCTGTGGCGCAGGAAATTGCACCGCATCTGTCCGCGGGTGCGACAGTGACGGATGTCGGGTCGGTGAAGCAGGCGGTGATCGACGCGGTCGCCCCGCAACTGCCTGACACGGTCCATTTCATCCCCGGCCACCCGCTTGCAGGAACCGAGCATTCCGGCCCGCGTTCCGGGTTCGCGAGCCTGTTTGACAATCGCTGGTGCATCCTGACGCCTCTCGAAGGCTGCGACAGCGTGGCACTGCGCCGCCTCGAATCGCTCTGGCAAGGGATGGGGGCCAATGTCGACCTGATGGATGCGCCGCATCATGATCTTGTCCTCGCGGTCACCAGCCACACGCCCCACCTGATTGCCTACACGATGGTCGGTGTCGCCGATGACCTGCGCCGCGTAACGGATAGCGAAGTCATCAAGTATTCGGCAGCCGGTTTCCGTGACTTCACCCGAATCGCAGCCTCTGACCCGACGATGTGGCGGGATGTGTTTCTGACCAACAAGGACGCCACACTGGAAATCCTCGGGCGTTTCACCGAAGAGCTGTTCGCGCTTCAACGGGCGATTCGGCAGGGCGACGGCGCGCTCCTGCACGACTACTTCACCCGCACCCGCGCGATTCGCCGGGGCATCATCGATGCAGGACAGGACACTGACGCGCCTGATTTTGGCCGCAGCAGGTAGCTGCCGTGGCGTGTCCCACCGAGCTTGGGCGTTCGTGACGTTCAAACCCATGTAGCTTCAAACCCATGTAGCAAAGGGTGAGAGCGTGCTGTGTCTGTACGTATCGCAGCGAGCGGGTGGGGGTTTTTCATTTTTCTTGGTTTTGGTACATTTTGCACTTGCGGGCTGAGGGATGATTGCCTAGATAGCGCTTCACCGGCGGCGGGGACGTTGCTGGTTGGGGCCTGAGCCGGTGG
>SKWJ01000222.1 GCA_007128995.1 Paracoccaceae bacterium | reverse complement strand
TGCAGCCGGTCCTTGTTTCAGTCACGCATCTTGACCGTAATGTTGCGAATAAGTACTGTAAATACCAATTAAAGCAAAACAGCCGGATACCATGCGCCTGACCACTTTCACCGATTACGGCTTTCGGGCGTTGATGCGCATGGCGGGTACGCCGGAGCGTTCATTTTCAACTGCTGAACTGGCCGAGGAATTCGCGATTTCGCGTCACCACCTGAGCAAGATCATCCAGCAATTGTCCGCTGCGGGGATTGTGATCACCCGGCGTGGCGGCGGCGGTGGTGCGCAGCTGGCTTGCGACCCGGCGAAGATCACGCTTGGCCGGATATTGCGGGCGCTTGAGGAAGGTCAGCCGCTGGTCGAGTGCTTCGATCCGATGAACAGACACTGCACACTGTTGCCTGGATGCCGATTGCGTGTGCAGCTTGCTGGGGCAGAAGCCGCTTTCCTGGAGCATCTTGACCAGAGCACCCTTGCCGATATTGCATGGCCTTCTGCGCCTGACTGAGGGGTTTCCCATGCACGCGGATCCCTGTTCTGGTCATCTGGCACCGGAACTTGGTTCATGTTCCAGAGGTATACCCGAATATGATGCGATGGCGGGGCGTGTGGGGGCCGATTGGTCCTTGGGCCGAGAAGCCGGTGTGGCGTGACCATCACGCGGAACTACTGCCCATGAACGCGCGCAGGACCCAAGATTCAGGCAGTCACGCCGGAATGTGTGCGTCCCATGCCGCATGAGCGTCGGGCAGGGTTGCACCATATGTCAGCACATGCTTGTATACAGGTATCCCGCAGCCAAAAGGATACCAGTTTCAGATGTCGATACGCGGCAAAGGCCACAATGTCAGCGCAGAAAGTGCCGTGTCGTCGGATGGCTTGGCGCACGAGCGACGCGCGGTGCATCTGCGTACCGTGGCCCTGCCCGCCCCAATTCGGGGCAGATTGTTTCTGGCGGCCATGCCGGGTCGCGACACCGATCTTGAAGCAGATCTGTCGCAGATGACGGCACTTTCCGTGTCCTCAATCCTTTGTCTTGTGGAGCACGATGAACTCAGGCGGCTTGCGCCAGCTTACGCTGAGGCATGCAACGCTTCAGGCGCCGAGCTTCCCCGGGTCGAGACCCACCCGATTCCCGATTTCGGTATTCCGACCGATGTCCAAGCCTACCGCAACACCGTTTCCGCAACTGCCAGCCGGTTGCAGGCGGGCGAAACGGTTCTGATCCATTGCGCTGCGGGCATTGGACGTACGGGCATGACGGCTATCGCAGTGCTATGCCGCCTTGATCTTGATGAAGCGGACGCCAGGCGCCGTGTCGAAGCCGCAGGCTCAGGCCCGGAGACCGACGCGCAAAAGGCGTTCCTGCAGGAGTTGGTTCGCAGATGCTAGAGATCGAAGGTCTGACGCGGCGATTCGGCGAAACGATTGCGCTCGACGCGGTTTCGCTGCGCATTGGTCCGGGTGAATTCGTCGGTGTCATCGGCCGCTCGGGCGCGGGCAAGTCGACCCTGTTGCGCTTGATCAACCGGTTGGTTGAGCCAAGCGCAGGCCGCATTGTCTTCGACGGCGCCGATGTCACGCAGAAGCGTGGTCGCGCCCTGCGCGACTGGCGGCGGCAGGCTGCAATGATCTTTCAGCAGTTCGCCCTGGTCGACCAGCTGAGCGTTCTGGAGAACGTGCTTGTTGGACGCCTGGCCCTGACCCCGCGCTGGCGTACCTGGACCCTGCAGTTCCGTGCCGAGGATCGCGCGTTGGCCATAGAGGCGCTGGATCGGCTGGACATGGCCGAGCATGCGCTGAAACGCGCCGACGAGTTGTCGGGCGGGCAGCAGCAGCGTGTGGCAATTGCGCGTGCACTGGTGCAGGAACCGCGCCTGATGCTGGCCGATGAGCCCGTGGCCTCGCTTGATCCGCGCAGCACTGCCGCAGTCATGGAGGCGCTGCAACGGATCAACGTTGAAGACGGTCTTCCTGTCCTGTGCAATCTGCACCACATCGATCTTGCACGCGACTACTGCACCCGGATCATTGGGGTGCGTCGGGGGCAGATCGTATTCGACGGCGCGGTGCAGGCTCTGGACGACATGGCAATCCGGGCGATCTATGACCAGTAGAACCTTGCACACGCCAAGCGATGCCGTGCGCATGGTGGAAACCCGCCGTACCGAACTGCGCGCCGCCAAACGTCGCCAGAGCCTGTTGCTTCTGGTCGTGCTTGTCATTGCCGTCATGGTTGCAGGGTACATGGGCGAGGTATCCTGGCAGAAATTCATCGAGGGGCTGCCGCGCTTCGGACGCTACATCATGCGCACCATGCCGCAATTGTCGCTGGAAACGCTGGGCAGCGATATTTCGCGCTGGATGTGGAATTTCCGGACCTGGGTGAGGTTGCTGGTCGATACCGTCCTGATTGCCTTTGTGGCGACGACCCTGGGTGTGGCCGGAGCCTTTGCGCTATGTTTCGCGGCTTCGGACAACCTGGCGCCCAACCGCTTCGCCTATCACGCTGCGCGTCGTGTGCTGGAAGTGCTGCGGACCGTGCCTGAACTGGTCTTTGCGCTGCTTTTCGTCTTTGCCTTTGGGCTGGGGGCCATGGCCGGGGTGCTGGCGATTGCGCTGCATACCATGGGGGTGCTGGGCAAGCTTTTCTCGGAGATCAATGAAACCGTGTCCGACCGCGCGCTGGAAGGCGTGGTTGCCGCCGGTGCCGCACGCGGACAGGTGATCCGCTACGGGGTGGTGCCGCGCATACTGCCGGGCTTTGTCAGCTACACGTTGCTGCGGTTCGAAATCAACGTG
>SKWJ01000362.1 GCA_007128995.1 Paracoccaceae bacterium | reverse complement strand
CACCGCCGGGTAGATACCCAGTTCCGAGATTGCGCGCGACAGAACGGTGGTTGCGTCAAGGTGGGCGAAGGATGTCGCGGGCGCCGGGTCGGTCAAGTCATCCGCAGGCACATAGATCGCCTGCACCGAAGTGATCGAGCCTGCCTTTGTCGAGGTGATGCGTTCCTGCAAGGCACCCATGTCGGTTGCCAGCGTCGGCTGGTAACCCACGGCCGAAGGAATACGCCCCAGAAGTGCCGACACCTCGGACCCTGCCTGGGTGAAGCGAAAAATGTTATCCACGAAGAACAGAACGTCAGTTCCCGACTGATCGCGGAACTGCTCGGCCAGTGTCAGGCCGGTCAGCGCCACACGCGCACGCGCCCCGGGTGGTTCGTTCATCTGGCCATAGACCAGCGCCACCTTCGATTCGGACAGGTTGCTAACGTTGATAACACCTGATTCCATCATTTCGTGATAGAGGTCATTGCCTTCGCGTGTCCGCTCGCCGACACCGGCAAACACGGAATAGCCCGAGTGCACCTTGGCGATGTTGTTGATCAGTTCCATGATCAGAACGGTCTTGCCCACGCCGGCACCGCCAAACAGACCGATCTTGCCGCCCTTGGAATAGGGGGCCAGCAGATCGATAACCTTGATGCCTGTCACCAGGATCTCGGATTCGGTGGACTGTGCGTCAAAGCCCGGTGCTGGCTGGTGGATCGCGCGGCGTTCGGTTGCTTCCAGCGGGATGCCTTCATCAATCGGTTCGCCGACAACGTTCAGAATACGACCCAGTGTCGCATCCCCGACCGGAACCATGATCGGCTCGCCCGTGTCGGTGACGGACTGGCCACGCACCAGTCCTTCAGTCGCGTCCATCGCGATTGTCCGGACTGTGCTTTCGCCAAGATGCTGGGCAACTTCAAGGACCAGACGCTTTCCGTTATTGTCGGTTTCCAGTGCGTTCAGGATGGGAGGCAGGTCGCCGTCGAACTGTACGTCCACGACGGCGCCGATCACCTGTGTGATTTTGCCATTTGAAGCCATTGTTGTGTCTCTCCGGTTGTCGTCAGAGCGCCTCGGCGCCCGAAATGATCTCGATAAGCTCTTTGGTAATCGCAGCCTGACGCGAGCGGTTGTATACGGTTGTCAGCTTGTCGATCATGTCGCCTGCGTTGCGGGTTGCATTGTCCATGGCAGACATCCGCGCCCCTTGTTCCGACGCCGCGTTTTCCAGCAAGGCGGTGAAGATCTGGGTTGTCACCGAGCGTGGCAACAGATCCTCAAGGATCGCTTCTTCCGACGGCTCATAGTCATACAGCGCGTTCGTCGCGGCATCCTCGGGTACGACAGCAGGGATGACCTGTCGTGGCGTCGGCACCTGGCTGATTACCGATTCAAATCGGTTGTAGAACAGAGTCGCCACGTCAAATTCACCGGCATCGAACATCTCGAATATCTTCTTCGAGATATCCGCCGCATTCTCATACCCGACACGTTTGACCTCGCTCAGGTCGATATGGCCGACCATGTGCTGCGCCAGATCACGTTTGAGCTGTTCGCGGCCTTTCTTGCCGACCGTCAGGATTTTGACGGTCTTCCCCTCTGCCAGCAATTTCCCGGCCCGATACCGGGCGATCTTCACGATGGACGAATTGAAACCACCGCAAAGCCCACGCTCGGCGGTCATGACGACCAGCAGATGTGTCTGCTCGGACCCGGTGCCGGCAAGCAGTTTCGGCGCGGTTTCAGAGCCCGCCACCGAAGCGGCAAGCCCATTGACCACATCGGCCATCTTGTCGGCATAGGGGCGCGCGGCTTCGGCCGCGTCCTGGGCGCGGCGGAGCTTCGCCGCCGCGACCATCTGCATCGCTTTTGTGATCTTGCGCGTCGATTTGACACTCGCGATCCGGTTTTTCAGGTCCTTGAGGCTAGGCATGCGCTTGTCCTCTCATCGCCCTCAGGCGAAGTCTTTCGCGAATTCATCCAGGGCTGCGCGGATCTTTTCTTCCAGCTCACCTTTGACCTTGCGGTCATTGTTGGTGATATCATCCAGCAACGCTTTGTGACGCCCGCGCAGATGCGCAAGCAGGCCCTTCTCGAAGCGCCCCACATTGTTCACGGGGATCGTATCCAGATAGCCCTGTGTGCCAGCGAAAATGACACAGACGATCTCGGCATTGGTCATGGGCGAATACTGGCCCTGCTTCATCAACTCAGTCAGACGCGCGCCGCGATTCAGAAGCTTCTGGGTAGAGGCATCGAGATCCGATCCGAATTGCGCAAATGCCGCCATTTCGCGATATTGTGCCAGTTCCAGCTTGACCGGACCCGCAACCGATTTCATTGCGTCAGTCTGTGCGGATGAACCCACCCGCGACACTGACAGACCTGTGTTCACAGCCGGGCGGATACCCTGATAGAAGAGTTCCGTCTCAAGGAAGATCTGCCCGTCCGTGATCGAGATCACATTCGTCGGGATAAAGGCCGACACGTCACCACCCTGAGTTTCGATGATCGGCAGTGCTGTGAGCGACCCTGCTCCATGGTTTTCGTTCAGCTTGGCCGAGCGTTCCAGCAGGCGCGAGTGCAGATAGAACACATCGCCTGGGTAGGCTTCACGGCCCGGCGGGCGGCGCAGCAGCAGCGACATCTGACGGTAGGCGACGGCCTGTTTCGACAAGTCATCATATATGATCAGTGCATGGCGACCATTGTCGCGGAAATGCTCGGCCATCGCAGTTGCAGCATAGGGCGCGAGGAACTGCATCGGTGCCGGATCAGACGCGGTTGCGGCCACAACAATCGTGTACTCGATCGCGCCGGTTT
>SKWJ01000344.1 GCA_007128995.1 Paracoccaceae bacterium | reverse complement strand
TGTTCTGGAAGCCGGCGCGGCAGCATCGCGCGAGTTGCTGGTCGAAATCCTTGACAGCTCGGATGCAAAAACCAAGGCAACGGCCGAGAGTTTCATCGAAAACCTGAACCTGCTTCGGTCGCGGACTGAAAATACGGATCTGACCTTTGCCCAGGCGCGCCTGAAATATTTCGATATTTCGGATCTTGGCTAACGCCGTGCCTGTCAGGCCAGATGCCTGACCTGCTGTGAACAGAGGCGACCCCGGACTCTCTTCGGGGCCGCCTTTTCCATATCATTTTCGTACTGGAGGCAGACGTGACAGCGCTTTCCTATCTGATGCGCCTGATCAATCTCATAAACCGGCTGATGGGCAACATCTTCATGTGGCTGGCTGTGACGATCGTGCTGGTCTGTTTCTGGGTTGTGGTGGAACGATATGTCTTCAGCACAACGCGTCTCTGGATGCAGGACCTGTACCCCTGGATGAACGGAGTTATGTTCACTGCGGTGGCAGGCTATGCGCTGTATCGCAATGATCATGTGCGCGTTGATATCTTCTATCGACCTGCCTCGACCTTGCGCAAGGCATGGCTGGATTTGCTTGGCGTGTGCATCTTCCTGATGCCCTTTGCATGGGTGGTCTGGACGTATTGTTTCAATTTCGTGCAGCGCTCTATCGGGTTGATGGAAGCTTCGTCCAATCCGGGTGGCATGCCGGGGCTGTGGTTTCTGAAAAGCTTCATACTGGTCTTTGCTGTCGTGATCGGATTGCAAGGAATCGCGATGGCCATTCGTTCGATACTGATCATCGCCGGACGCGAGGATCTGGTTCCTGCGGATTATCGCTACAATTACGATACGGAGAACGCCTGACATGGATCCTGTGCTGTTGGGCGAAATCCTCGCCGGGCTGATGTTCTTCGCCGTGATCGGGTTTCTGCTGATCGGGTTTCCGGTCGCGTTCACGCTGGCGGGAACCTCGATCCTGTTTGCCTATATGGGGCTGTATTTTGGCGTGTTTGACATGTCGAACCTGCGTGCTCTTGCGGGGCGCTACACGGGCTACATGATCAATGAGGTCCTTGTCGCAGTGCCACTGTTCATTTTCATGGGGGTGATGCTCGAACGCTCCAAGATTGCCGAGCAGCTTTTGTCCGTGATGGGCAAGCTGTTTGGAAACCTGCGCGGCGGGCTTGGGATATCCGTAATCCTTGTGGGGGCGCTTCTGGCGGCGTCAACCGGCGTTGTTGGGGCGACTGTCGTCACGATGGGGCTGATCTCTCTTCCGGCGATGATGCGCGCCGGCTATGACCCAAAACTCGCCTGCGGCGCGATTTGCGCAAGCGGGACGCTGGGCCAGATCATCCCGCCCTCGACAGTGCTTATCTTCATGGGTGACATGATCGCTGGCATGAATTCTCAGGTCCAGATGAGCCTTGGCAATTTTGCACCAAAGACAGTCTCCGTCGGCGATCTGTTCGCAGGGGCGATCCTTCCCGGTTTGCTGCTTGTGGTGCTGTATATTTCCTACATCATCTTTAAGGCGATAACCGACCCGCAAAGCTGCCCTGCAACACCTGTACCCCCAGAGGAAAAGAAAGGACTCTGGAAAGAAGTGCTCTCGGCTCTGGTGCCGCCGCTTCTGCTGATCGGCGCTGTTCTCGGGTCCATTCTGGGCGGGATCGCAACACCGACCGAAGCCGCCTCTGTGGGTGCTGTTGGGGCAACACTTCTTGCCGCTGCCCGCTGGCGGCTGTCTTTCGGCGTCTTCTCTGAAGTGGCGCGACGCACGGCCGTTGTCACGTCGATGATTTTCATCATCCTGTTTGGCGCATCTGTCTTTGCGATCGTGTTTCGGCAGATGGGTGGCGACAATCTTGTGCGGGAATTCCTGACATCGATGCCGGGCGGCGCGATGGGCGCCATGATCACCGTGATGCTGATCATGTTTGTGCTGGGCTTCATCCTTGATACGTTCGAGATCATCTTTATCGTTCTGCCGATCACGGCCCCAACCCTGTTGCTGCTGGGGGTTGATCCGGTCTGGCTGGGGGTCATGATCGGGGTCAATCTGCAGACATCCTTCCTGACACCGCCCTTCGGCTTCTCGCTCTTTTACTTGCGGGGCGTCGCGCCGAACTCTGTCAGCACGATGATGATCTACAAAGGTGCGGTTCCGTTCGTCATGCTGCAGATCCTCGCCATCGCCCTTTTGTTCGTGTTTCCGGGTCTGGTACTCTGGCTGCCGTCGATCTTGTTCTAGTGATCTGCATGTTGCTGCACGCCTCTGCTGCGAGCTGCAACATGCTGCGTCTGGCAAGATACGTAATGCCTGAAACGATATTTCAGATGCGTATCAGTCGCTGAAATTCTTCTGGTAGATCTGGATCGAGTCTCGCATCGTGCTGCGGTGGTCCTCAGTCGCCAGCCCGCGGCCCTCCATTTCGGTCAGCACGATATGCATCAGGTCTAACCGGTTTCCCGCGCCACGGCAATTTTCGCAAATGCTGTTATCGCCCCGCTCGACCGCGCGCTGGAAATAACCAACGGCATAATTTTCCCATTCATGCATCAGACGGCCATCTGTCATCTCGGCCATCTGCTCGCGCCGCAATTCGGTATTGTTCCACCAATGCCCGCTATCCGTCATGGCAACAAATTGGTATCCACCGCCCGCGCCACCGGGCTTCATGCTGCCAATTTGCGCGGAGACCGACGCCATCAACCCTTCGCTGCCCCGGAATACCGAGGCGACCGCCATCAGCCCCATCCCGGTTATTGCAGCCGTCAAGACCACCCAATCAACCGTCACAGCGCCGGAGTCACCGGCCA
>SKWJ01000382.1 GCA_007128995.1 Paracoccaceae bacterium | reverse complement strand
GCGTTGACGGCGCAGTTAGAGTTTCAGGGTATCCCGCGCGTTATAGACGCTGATACGCTTGATGTTGCGGGCCAGAATATCCGTCTTGGCGGGATAGATGCACCCGAGATGTCGGAACTCTGTACTGACACGAATGGCAACGCGTGGGCTTGCGGGGTCTGGGCCACGCAACATGCCCGTGAGCTGCTCAATGGCAAAACAGTCCGTTGCATTGATCTGGGGGATCGCAGCTATGCACGGGTTGTGGGGCGGTGTTATCTGAACGGCCGCGATCTGGCTGTGCTTCTGATCGAGGCTGGCGCAGCGCGGCCTTGCCTGCGCTTTGCGCGTGCCCAGGGCACAGACCAGATCTATCAGCAGGCAGAAGACAGGGCAAAAGCTGCGCGCGCAGGGATATACGCGGGACCGCTGAACCCGGTCGCAGGCTTCTGCAAGGAGAGGGCACAGCGACAGACAGCGGGCCGGGGGGCTGATCCGGCCACCGAATGTGCAATCAAGGGGAATGTTTCGGCCAATGGTCGGATCTACCATATGCCGGGTCAGCGCGATTATGACCGGGTCACCATGCGCGGGCCAGAGACGCGGTGGTTTTGCTCCGAGGATGAGGCCCGCGCGGCAGGGTGGCGGCGGGCGCGACGCTGACGAAGTGTCAAGCGCAGGAACGTGGAACTGATCGGGAACGTACAAAAAACCCCCGCAGGCCAAGCCCTCGGGGGTTCATGAAAAAACGACAAACCGGAGTCTGACGCCTCGGTCCTGTCAGATCAGACCATACCTTCGCGTTGCGCCTTCTTGCGCGCAAGCTTGCGCGCACGGCGGATCGCTTCAGCCTTCTCTCGCGCTTTCTTCTCAGAGGGCTTCTCGAAATGCTGCTTGAGCTTCATTTCGCGAAACACACCTTCACGCTGGAGTTTCTTCTTCAGCGCTCGGAGAGCCTGATCGACATTATTGTCACGAACCGATACCTGCATGTGGTTTTCACCACCTTTCCAAGTTAGAGTTAAATCAAAAGCAGGAAATCGTGGCCTAACAGAAGCGTGGTGCTATGTCCAGCCTCAAGCAGAACCGGAGAAATGTCATGAATGAACAGATTGAAGCCTTGCTTGATGCAGCCCTGCTTCATGTCCCTTTTGATGGCTGGAGTGATACTGCCTTGAAAGCAGCCGCACAAGATGCCGGGATCGACCTTGCACTGGCGCGCGCATTGCTGCCGCGCGGCGGGGTTGATCTGGCGCTGGCCTATCATCGACGCGGCGATGCAACCATGGTGGCCAAACTGGCGGCAGAGGACCTCAGCCATCTTCGGTTTCGCGACCGGATCGCGCTGGCCGTGCGCAACCGGATCGAGGCGGCTGAAGACCGCGAACTTGTCCGGCGCGGCGCGACACTTTTTGCGCTACCTGTCTATGCCGCCGATGGTGCCCGCGCGATCTGGGGCACGGCCGATCTTATCTGGAACACGCTGGGCGACACTTCTTCCGACTATAACTGGTACACAAAACGCGCGACCCTGTCTGGCGTGTATTCTGCAACTGTCCTGTTCTGGCTGGGCGATGAGAGCCCGGCATCACAGGCGACTTGGAACTTTCTTGACCGGCGCGTTGATGGCGTGATGCAGGTCGAGCGGATCAAGGGCGCTGTCGAAAAGAACGCGCTGGCGCGGGCCGTATTGGCAGGGCCGCGCGCAGTCTTGTCTTGTATCAAGGCACCTGATCGCGCCTCCAAGACCGAAATGCCCGGATATCTGCATCCCGAAACCAACCGGCAGGGTTGACGCGCTGCACATTGCACCGCAGGTTGCGCCCCGACTGCACAGAGTATGAGGGACAGGGATGGCTGTCGGTAAGGAAATCGTAACCTGGTTCAAGGGTGAGTGGCATCAGGGCAGCGCGCCGATCATCGGCGCTGCGGATCATGCCGCTTGGCTTGGGTCACAGGTGTTTGATGGCGCACGCCAGTTTGAAGGTGTGCGGCCGGATCTGGACCTGCATGCCGCGCGCATTGTCCGTTCGGCACATGTCATGGGCATGCACCCCCCCGTCGATGCCGAGACAATACAAGCGCTGATGGAAGAGGGCTGCAAGAAATTTGCGCCCGATAAGGCTCTCTATCTGCGCCCGATGATGTGGTCATGCGAGTCGACCCCGGGGATCATTGACGCTCTTGCCGACAGCACAGGTTTCGCCATCTGTATCGAAGCACTGGACATGCCGGAACCCGGGCCCTTTTCGTTGACAGTCTCGCCCTTTTGCCGCCCCCGCCCGGATATGGCATTGACCGAGGCCAAGGCAGGCTCTCTTTATGCCAATAATGCCAGGATCATGGCTGACGCGCGCGCGCGCGGGTTTTCCAATGCGCTGTCTCTCGATATCAACGGACATGTTGCGGAAACTGCCTCGACCAATGTGTTCATGGTGCGGGATGGGGTCGTGTTCACGCCGGTCCCAAACGGAATGTTCCTGAATGGCATCACGCGGCAGCGAGTGATTGCGCTGTTGCGCGCCGATGGTGTTGAAGTTGTCGAAACATCGCTGACACTCGCAGATTTTGACAGTGCTCAAGAAATTTTTGTCACTGGTAACATTGCGAAAGTCATGCCTGTATCGCGCTATGAAGACCGCGACTTTGGTGCGCCAGATCTTGGGCAACGCGCGCGGAGCCTGTACTGGGACTATGCCCTGTCCGGGACCTGAGGGCGTGTGAGCGCGTTTGGTGAGCGGACGGGCATCTGCCTCTGCGCGGGCCGCGCTCATTCAGCGGAAGGAGAATGAAGATGGATTTGCCGACGACGATGCGTGCGATTGAAATTTCAGAACCCGGCGG
>SKWJ01000470.1 GCA_007128995.1 Paracoccaceae bacterium | reverse complement strand
GACTACGGATCGAGCATGCCCTCACCCAAGCCTGCGCTCAGCAGCGTGAACAGATGCTCTCATAGGCGTCGGTGTCCTTGCGCTTCTGCGGAAGCATCGAGGATCGCCAAGGTGGCCGCTCAGGTCGGCTCGTACGCCCGCCTGTACTCCTACCTCCTGCAGGATGATCAGCAGGGTGCGCTTCAACTCATCGATGAGATGCTCAAGCAGCGCGTGCAGCTCGGCCTGGCACGCAACGGTGTTCTCTACCTCACGCAGCCGGTGAGGATCGCGCCGATCGTGGCTATTGGGCCGGGACGACCGTCAACGGCGGCACGCGAGCGGCTGTGGAAGGTCGCACAGGTGTTGGACAGCGTCCCTCCCTTGAGGCACCCGCGTCCGAGCGGACCGCCGGTGACCGTCGAGCCGCTCGAGGTTTGGTACGTCGACGCAAGCGGGCGCATCGCCGCTATCGAGCGCGCGGGAGACATCGACCCGACGAAGGAGATGGGCCCACCGACGCGAGAACGCGACTGACCGGTGCGGACAGCTTTCGCCAAGCCCCCGGTCACCGTCGGTGTCGCACACACATGCCAGTCTGATCGAGTGGGGTGCGGGTGAGGCGACGTGCTGAGAGGCAGGGCGGATGAGGGTCAGGATCCACCGGGGGACCGAGGAGATCGGTGGCAGTTGTGTGGAGGTGGAGGCCGCCGACGGGGGTCGTGTGGTTCTGGACCTCGGTCGGCCGCTCGATGCCGGGTGGGGTGAGCCGGTTGCCCTCCCTGCGGTCTCGGGGCTGACGGAGCATGATGAGACGCTGCTGGGGCTGTTGACCTCGCATCCGCACCTGGACCACTACGGCCTTGCGGTCGAACTTCCGGTCGAGGTGCCCATCTACCTCGGTTCCGAGGCGGCCCGGCTGCTGGACGCGGCGGCGTTCTTCAGTCCGGTCTCGGGCGCGCTGCGGTGCGCGGGCCATCTCGTGGATCGGATGCCGTTCGAGTTGGGGCCGTTCACGATCACGCCGTATCTCGTCGATCATTCCGGGTTCGACGCCTACTCGTTGTTGATCGAGGCTGACGGTTGCCGGCTGTTCTACACGGGTGACTTCCGGGGGCATGGTCGCAAGGCTGCGCTGTTCGAACGGCTGCTGCGAGAACCTCCGGGCGACATCGATGTGCTGGTGATGGAGGGCACGCATGTGCGTGCCGACGGGGCGCACGATGAGGTGGTGTTCGAGACCGAGACGACGCTGGAGGACCGGTTCGTTGAGGTGTGCGAGCGGACCGCGGGTGCGGTGGTGGTATTCGGGTCGGCGCAGAACCTCGACCGGCTCGTGACCGTCTACCGAGCAGCGAAGCGGGCGGAGCGGACCTGTGTGGTCGATCTGTACGGCGCCACGGTCGCTGCGGCGACCCGGTCGACGATCCCCCAGCCCGGGTTCGATGCGCTGCGGGTCTATGTCCCGAACCGGCAGCGTGTACGGGTGAAAGAGTCGGGTCAGTTCGACCGTGTCGCACGGATCCGAGACCACCGGGTGTTCCCGGAGGAGTTGGCGGAGGCGCCCGAGAGGTTCCTGCTGCACGTGCCGTCGTCGACGGCTGCTGAGCTGCTACGCGCGGGGGTCCTGACCGCTCGGGGACTGGCGGTGTGGTCGATGTGGGATGGCTACCTCGACGAGCCGGCTGGGGTCCGGCTCCGTGACATGCTCGCGGCCGCGGAGGTGGACCTGGTGCACCTGCACACCTCCGGTCACGCCTCGGTTGCGGACCTGCAACGGTTGGTGACAGCGCTCGCACCGAAGCGGGTCGTCCCGATCCATTCGGAGGCCGGTGATCGGTTCACGGAGCTGTTCGCAGGTGTTGACCGGCAGCCCGATGGCGTCTGGTGGGAGGCAGCATGAACAGCTACGGCGATGAGCCCCTCGAGTGCGACTTCTTCAGTGGCACCGATGGGGAGATGCAGTTGGTCGCTCTGGATCCGGGGGCGCGGTGGGTCGTCGTCGAACAGCTGGGGGACGCTGCTCCGCAGGTTCTGAGCCAGCATGGTGCGGAGGGCGAGGTCGCGCACTACCGGGGGCTGCTCGGTAACCCGGCCTGGTACGTCTCGCGTGGGCCGTGGCGGTCGTTGTACGTCTTCGCCGAAGGTCGCCGGTTCCCGCAGCTGTTCGGGCAGCCGGGTGCGCTCGAGCGGACAGACAGCTTCGTGGCCGACGCCACGAGCATGCAACGCTCGGTTTTGGAGGCAGCCTCCTGGCGGCTGGCCGCGGAGTTGTGCCGGCGCCACCCGGACCGGTTGCGGATCTACGAGCTGCATCCGGGCGGTGGGCAGTACGACTGCCTGTCGATCGCTACCGGTGGCGAGGACCCACGGTCCCGGGTGCAGCTCAACCGGTACGGATCGATCCACATCGAAGGCCGCCTGGACGGCCAAGAGCCCGATATCGCTCCACGCAGCTGGGCTGCGTACCTGACCGAGGACCCGTACCTGTTCGTGCGGACCCTCGAGGACGATACGGCGCTGCCGCCGCCGCCCGAGGTCCCGGCGACGGTGGCGCACACGTTGGTCTACCGGCTGCTGGCTGCGGCTGCGGCCGTCGATGTTCTCGGGGTTGGCAGGCGTCGGATCGTCAGCGGCTACTTCGACAGCTCCAGCGAGCCCTGCCGCGCCCGCAACGAGCTGTTCGCCGACTTCCCCGCCGCGGACCGGCGGCGTGCCGCCGACGAAGGCGAGCGGCCGATCGGCGTCGCGGAGTACCGGTTCTGGTTCGTGCTCGACGCCGGCCGGCCGGTGGCGTGTTTCGACATCGCCGGGCTCGGGTGGGACACCGCAGGCACCGAGGTCAATCT
>SKWJ01000255.1 GCA_007128995.1 Paracoccaceae bacterium | reverse complement strand
ATATTCATGCTTGCCACGCTCGTCGGCAGCTTGCTTCAGAAACGACTTGGCAGATAGGGGGTGATATCAGTTTCCGGCGTGTTTCCCGAGACGAGCGCAGTGACAATGCGTGCTGTGACAGGTGCAAGCGTCAGTCCCAGATGCCCATGACCGAAGGCATGAATAACGTCGCCGCCGCCCTGTGACGGGCCAATGACCGGGCGCGAATCCGGCAGTGAGGGTCGAAAACCCATCCAGCGCCGCGACGGTTCGGGCAGATCCGGCAGGATCGCACGTGCACCACGCTCCAGCGCAGCCCAGCGATGTGGAGAGGGTGGCGCGTGTAAACCGCCAAGCTCAACTGTTCCCGCGACTCGCAAGCGCCCTGCCATCGGGCAGAAATAGAAGCCCCGCGACACAGGTGTCATCTGTCGGATAAAGGGTGCGATTCCGTCATATTCCAGATGATAACCGCGTTCGGTATCCAGCGGCACCTGATCGCCAGCCATTGCGGCAAGCGGGCGGGACCATGCCCCGGCAGCCAGCACGACCTTACGTGCGCGCAGCGTCAGCCCATGTCCGGTCAGCTGAACACCTGTGCGGACACGTTCAATCCGGTCCACTTTTGCTTGCAGATGTTCCACTCCTGCGGCTCTGACATTGCTTCTGAGCAGGCGCAGCACTTCCTTTGGATCATTCACAGTCACGGTATTTGGAAAGAACGCCGCCCCTGCGCCGATTCCTGTCGGCAGGCCGGGTTGCAGTTGGCCCAGTTCGTCGCGTCCGATCTCTTCAACCGCAACGCCATGCCGTCGATAGGCCCGAAAATCTGCGGCTCTGCGCTCGGCTTCGGTTTCAAAAAGATACAGCGATCCGAGCGGCTTCAAAAGTGATCGCGCCCCGATCTGCGCGGCCATCGCCGCCCAGGCAGAAGGCGTTGGCGCAAGCAGGGCTGCAATGGCTTGGGCGTTGGCCTCGGCGCGGCGGGGAAGAGATTCGCGCATGAAACGCAATAGCCAAGGCGTTAGGCTCGCCACAGCAGCAGGCCGGATGGCAAGCGGGCTGTCACGATCAAACAGCAGCCGCGGCAGATTGCGCAGAACATCCGGCGTCCCGACCGGCATGACAGCGTAATCTGCGATCACACCTGCATTGCCGTAAGATGCGCCGCTTTCGTCATCTTCGGGCGCGACCAGGGTTACTGTTCGGCCCGATTGCACCAACTCAAGTGCACAGCTCAGCGCGACGATGCCAGCCCCGACAATGGCGATTTCGGTTTCCGCTGGCGCGGACACTTTATGCTGCCCGCTCGGCTGTGAATTGCAAGCGTGCAAGCCGCGCATAGAGCCCGTTCTGCGCCACAAGCTCATCATGCGTGCCGATGGCAACGATCCGGCCACCGTCAAACACCACGATCCGATCTGCCTGCTTCACTGTTGCAAGACGATGGGCGATGGCAATCGTTGTGCGCCCTTTCGACAGATGGTCTACAGCGCGTTGTACCGCAGCTTCGGATTCAGCGTCCAGCGCGCTGGTTGCCTCGTCCAGCAGCAGGATAGGCGCGTCGCGCAGGATCGCGCGTGCGATCGCCACACGCTGCTTCTGACCACCTGAGAGCATCACGCCGCGTTCACCGAGTTCCGTCGCGTAGCCATCTGGCAACCGGTGGATGAACTCATCCGCATGTGCTGCCTTGGCCGCCGAAATAACCTCTGCATCCGATGCACCGGGGCGTCCGAAGCGGATATTCTCCATTGCGGAACTTGCAAATATGACGGGATCTTGTGGCACAAGCGCGATAGCACGGCGGAAGTCACTCCTCGCCATCTCTCGCAAATCCAGACCATCGATGCGGATATGACCTGATTTCGGGTCATAATAACGCATGAGCAGTTGAAGAATGGTGGTCTTTCCAGCGCCAGAGGGGCCAACCAGGGCCACTGTTTCGCCCGGAGAGACGGTTAGGGTCACATTGTCGAGCGCCTGTTGTCCGGGTCGGGTCGGGTAATGGAAGCTTACTGCATCAAACTGTACCTTGCCGCGCGCCGGATGGCGCATGGAGCGCGGCTCGGTCGGGTCCTGAACTGTGTCTTGCGCTGTCATCAGTTCCATCAGGCGTTCGCTTGCACCGGCAGCGCGCTGAAGTTCTGACCATATTTCAGACAGAGCCCCGACGGAGCCCGCTACAATGACGGCATAGATAACGAATTGCGCAAGTTCGCCAGGTGACATGACCCCAGCCGCAACATCGCGCGCCCCAACCCATAGCGTCCCAAGAATTCCGGCGAAGACAAGAAAAATGACGATCACGGTCAGCAGGGCGCGGGTAAACACACGGCGCCGCGCCACATCGAAACTGGTTTCAGTCACACGGTCAAAGGCCAGACGGCTGGCGACCTCATGCGTGTTGGCCTGGACGGTCTGCACAGCACTTAGCGCTTCGGAGGCGTTGCCGGATGACGCTGCGATCCAATCCTGATTCTCGCGAGAGAGGCGGCGCAATTTGCGCCCCATCACCACGATCGGGACAATTATGACAGGGACCATGAGCAGCACAAAGCCCATCAACTTGGCCGATGTCAGCCCCAGCAGAACCAGGCCACCAAAAAGCATGAGCGCATTGCGCAAGGCTATGGACACAGACGATCCGATGACCGATTGAATCAGTGTCGTATCCGTCGTGAGCCGCGACAGAACCTCGCCGGTCATGATCTTTTCGTAAAATGCGGGGCTACGCTCGATGACACGCGCAAACAGCGCCTTGCGGATGTCTGCGACAATCCGTTCGCCAAGCCGGGTGACAAAATAGTAGCGCAGCCCTGTCCCGATCGCGAGCAACCCCGCAATCCCGAAAGCCCCTGCGAAATACTGGT
>SKWJ01000253.1 GCA_007128995.1 Paracoccaceae bacterium | reverse complement strand
TTGTCGCGGCTATGCTCGCCGATGATCATGCCCTGATAGACGGGGTCTTGCGGGTTGATGAACATGCGGCCACGCTCTTCAAGGTTCCAGAGCGCGTAAGCGACGGCGGTTCCGTCCTCCATAGAGATCAGAACACCCTGCCTGCGGCCTTCGATCGGCCCTTTGTAAGAGGCCCATTCATGAAACACCCGGTTCAGTACGCCAGTGCCGCGCGTATCGGTCAGGAACTCTCCATGATACCCGATCAGGCCGCGTGACGGCACATGCGCGATGATGCGAGTCTTGCCCACACCGGCCGGTTTCATTTCGGCCAGATCACCTTTGCGCGGGCCTGTCAGCTTCTCGATCACGGTTCCCGTATATTCATCATCGACATCGATGGTGACTTCCTCGACCGGTTCCAGACGCTGACCCCCTTCATCGCGCATCAGCACACGGGGGCGCGAAATGGAGAGTTCAAACCCTTCGCGACGCATGTTTTCGATGAGAACGCCCATCTGCAATTCACCACGGCCTGCTACTTCAAAGGCTTCACCGCCTGGTGTGTCGCTGACCCGGATTGCAACATTCAATTCCGCCTCGCGCATCAGCCGTTCACGGATGACGCGGCTTTGCACCTTGGACCCGTCCCGCCCGGCAAGCGGAGAATCATTGATCCCGAACGTCACCGAGATGGTTGGTGGATCAATCGGCTGTGCTGGCAGGGCGGTGTCCACGTCAAGCGCGCAGAGCGTATCGGCGACGGTTGCCTTGGTCATTCCGGAAATCGTGACAATGTCACCGGCCTCGGCGGCGTCGATCTGCGATTGCCCGAGCCCGCGAAAGGCCATGACCTTGGTAACCCGAAACTGTTCGATCTTGGCACCATCACGAGTGAGGGCCTTGATCGTTTCCCCGGCCTTCAATGTCCCTGATTCGACACGCCCCGTCAGAATGCGCCCCAGATAGGGATCGGCGGATAGTGTTGTCGCGAGCATGCGAAACGGCTCGGTGCGGGCGGCAACCTGTGCAGGTTCGGGCACATGTGCGACAACCAGGTCGAACAGTGCAGACATGTCGCGGCGCGGCCCTTCCAGTTCTGAATCCGCCCAGCCATTGATCCCGCTTGCATAGAGAACCGGAAAATCAAGCTGCGCATCACTCGCGCCAAGATTGGCAAACAGATCGAAAACTTCATTCAGAGCGCGGTCTGCGTCAGCGGCTGGCTTGTCGACCTTGTTCAGAACCACGATGGGCCGCAGGCCAAGTGCCAAGGCCTTTGAAGTCACGAATTTCGTTTGTGGCATCGGGCCTTCTGCGGCGTCGACAAGCAGCACCACACCATCAACCATGCTCAGGATACGCTCCACCTCGCCGCCGAAATCGGCATGGCCGGGGGTATCCACAATATTGATGCGCGACTCTTTCCACTCGACGGACGTTGCCTTGGCCAGAATCGTGATCCCGCGCTCACGCTCCAGATCATTGCTATCCATCATGCGCTCGGCCGTCGCCTGATTTTCTCTGAACGCGCCGGATTGTTTGAGGAGTTCATCCACAAGTGTTGTCTTGCCATGGTCAACATGGGCGATGATCGCAATATTGCGAAGTGTCATAGCTCTGGCCTTTTGATGCTGCGCCGCCGCATTATCCGATTGTTCGGCCTTTGGCTACCCTTGAAAGTAACGCTCCCGCAATGGTGCTCAGGTTGCGATATAATGATCGCGCCGATGGTTGATCCCGATAATTGCATTCAGCACCACCGCCCCCAGCAACGACCAGACCACCAGACCGGGTTCCAGTACCAGTAGCGCCAATGCAAAGAGAATGAGGTCAAACCCCAATTGCACCCAGCCTGCGCGCCAGCCAAGGCGGTCTTGCAAGCCGAAAGCGACGATCCCCACACCGCCAAGGCTGGCCTTGTGTCGAAAGATCGCCAGCAGACCCGCCCCGGTGACCATACCAAAAAGTATTGCTGCTGCAGCAGGGTGCATCACAGTCACCACAACCAGATCGCCGATCAGAAGCGACATGCCTGAAATGAGCGCGACGGCGATAAAGGTCTTGATGGTGAATTCGGCCCCAAGGCTGCGCCAAGCCAGCAAGTAGAACGGAATGTTGATGGCGAAGAAGACTGCGCCGAAATCCCATCCGGTGACATAGGCGATCAGCACGGCAGCCCCTGCTGTCTGGCCGGTGACCAACCCGGCCCCTGTCAGGATCAGAACCCCGAACGCGCACATCGCAGTTCCGAAAAGCAGGCCCTGTGCATCCTCAAGGCGGGTGTGCCGAACCCCATCGGCCATGTCAGTGCCGGACAGATGCGCTGAAAAGATTGATGATGATGATGCCTGCGATGATAAGCACCATTCCGGCAATCGCCGGACCGTCCAGACGCTGACCAAACAGCACCCATCCGATACCCGCGATCAGACAGATACCAAGCCCTGCCCATATCGCATAGGCAACCCCGACCGGAACAACCCGCAAGACCAGAGCCAGCAGCCAGAATGACAAGGTATAGGACATGATGACAACAAGTGCGGGGCCTGCGCGGGTCATCCCGTCACTGGCCTTCAGCGCCGTTGTTCCTATAGTCTCGAACACGATCGCGACACCCAGATATAGCCAGTGCATTGCGCCTCCTGTCAGATTGGCTGACCAGCAGCCATTGCGGCAACTGCGCGCTCGACCTCGCGCAAGCGTTCTGCATTGGGGGGGTGCGTGCCAAGAAACTGATTGCCGGGATCGGGGATGCGCCGGAAAATCTGCGCTCCGGCCAGAGGATCATATCCTGCACGGGCTGCAATGACAGCACCAATGCGGTCGGCTTCCAGTTCAAAAGGTCGGGCATAGCGTCTCGCCCCGACTGTTGCGCTGGCATTCAC
>SKWJ01000336.1 GCA_007128995.1 Paracoccaceae bacterium | reverse complement strand
GAAATATGGGTGGCCGCGAAGATGTCGCCCGCGCCTGTGACGCGTTGCGCGGAGATCACAGGTGGGTATTGGACCAGAAACTCTGATGCATCAGCATCTACCACCGATTTGCTGCCATCGGTTATCAGGACGCGCTCTGCGCCCCTTGACAGAAGCGCTTCTGCGGCGCTTGAAGCATCGCGAACGGATGTTGCGCTAAGCTGAGTTGCCTCTTCCAGATTGAGGTAGAATGTACAGCCGGGACGGCCAAGAAAAGGGGCCAGCCTGCCAGCCTTGGCCGGGGCAGCGGCAGACAATCTGAGATCAATATCCCGCATCGAAAGCGACTGGTTCAGCCACAAGAGTAATTCGTCCGATAGGCCGCTATCAACGATCACAAGAGCCCCTGCGGATGTGACACAAGCAGGCAAATCTCTTTCGGAAAGGCTTTCAAGTGCGTCAGAGGCGGCAATTGCCCCGATCAATCCCTGCGGCCCTTCGATTGCCAGATAGGCATCTGTGGCATGCCGTTCCGAGCGTTTCAGCCCGTCTGTCGTTACGCCGGACGCGCCAAGCCATTCGCAGAGCGCGTCCCCTGCCTGATCTTTTCCGATCACCGAAATCAGCTCGGGCGCATGTGCCTGCCTTGCAAGCGCGACCGCAATATTCAGCGCAACACCCCCAGGCGCGCGTCGGATCACGCCGGGAACATCCTGTCCCAGCCCGGTCAGGTTCGGGCCATGGCCGATGATGTCCCAGTGGGCGGCCCCGATACAGACGATTGACTGTGATGATGTCATGCTTGCTTGGTGACCCAAACGCCCTGTCTTGGCAAGCCGCATCAACTGGCAAAGACAGTGGCGCAATGTGTACGAGAGTGCTAATCGAAGCCATGTTTGACGATTACTCCGAACGGCTGTTTGCGCATTATGTCAATGGCCGCTGGCGTGCGCCCTTTGGATGCGACTCAGTGACGATCACAACCCAAATGGGAACGGTGGCAGGTCAGATTGTTCCCGCAGGCGCGCGCGACATTGAGCGTGCCATGCGTGCCCTCAGTACAGTTGATCATACCCAGCGTCAGCACTTGGCCGATATCCTTCGAGCTTCAATTCCGCATCTGGCGCAAGCGGTCGCAATCCAGTCCGCGACCGAGCCTGATAAGACCCAACTGGAGCTTATGGTCAGTGCACTCTGCGACGCTACACCCAGTACAGCCGCCGTCTGCGTGATGGGTCCAGACTCGGCGCGGCTTGTGGAATTGGGTCGGGCATTGGGTGCAGGGCTGCGCCAAGGGGTGATCTGGTGTCCACCACCCACATTGGCAATTTTCGCCACAGCGATTGCACAACTCGTCGCGCGGGCCAATGTGCCGCCGGGTGGCTTCTCCCTCCTGCATGCCAACTCAGCAACAAGACATCACGCCATCCGACAGAAAGGCCTGACAGTTATTGATATCTGAGAACTCTGTCCGCCCAAGGCGCCAATCAACCGCGTTGCCTGTCCAGATTATTGCGCAATGTTCAGGTCTGACCCTGTAGCGCAAGTCAATGCTCTCGAGAATGGGCAGTTAGCAACCAGATTTTAACCATTTTCCGCCTATCATATCTTGCGTCCTGTAAAAAGTTCTCGCTTTGTACCTTATAATTGGATAAAGAACATTTAACGAACAAAACAGGCGATTGCCGCGCTTGGCGCGCTGTGGAATAAGGGGCGAAGGAAATGGCAATGGCGGATTTGCTGACAATGACCGACAAACGGACGGCAGAGAAACAAAAGGCACTGGATTCAGCGCTTGCGCAGATCGAACGCCAGTTTGGCAAGGGTTCGATCATGAAGCTGGGCGGTGACAATCCCGTCACGGATATCGAGGCAGTCTCGACCGGGTCGCTCGGGCTGGACATCGCGCTCGGCATAGGCGGGCTTCCAACTGGCCGTGTGATTGAAATATATGGCCCTGAATCGTCGGGGAAAACCACACTGACATTACATGTCGTAGCGGAACAGCAAAAGAAGGGTGGGGTTTGTGCGTTTGTGGATGCCGAACATGCTCTTGATCCGCAATATGCCCGTAAACTCGGGGTCGATCTGGATGAGTTGCTGATTTCCCAGCCAGATACCGGGGAACAGGGGCTTGAGATTGTGGACACACTGGTTCGTTCCGGCGCAGTCTCTCTGATTGTTGTGGACTCGGTCGCGGCTTTGACCCCAAAATCCGAACTTGAAGGCGATATGGGTGACAGTTCGGTGGGTGTGCACGCGCGCCTGATGAGTCAGGCTATGCGCAAGCTTACCAGTTCCATTTCGCGGTCAAAATGCATGGTGATCTTCATCAACCAGATTCGCATGAAGATCGGCGTCATGTTCGGCTCTCCCGAGACAACAACAGGTGGAAACGCATTGAAATTCTATGCATCGGTCCGTCTGGATATCCGCCGGATCGGATCGATCAAGGATCGCGACGAGGTTGTCGGGAACCAGACACGCGTGAAGGTGGTGAAGAACAAGGTGGCCCCACCTTTCAAGCAGGTGGAATTTGATATCATGTATGGCGAAGGCATCTCGAAGCGGGGCGAGTTGCTGGATCTTGGGGTCAAAGCGGGTGTGGTTGAAAAGTCAGGGGCCTGGTATTCTTATGGGGATGAGCGTATCGGGCAGGGCCGTGAGAATGCCAAGATGTTTCTGAAAGAAAACCCGCAAATGGCAATGCAGATAGAAGACAAGATTCGGGCCGCCCACGGGCTTGATTTTAACATGGCCGAAGGCGATGATCCGCTTCTGGAAGACTGAAGTTCACAGCCGGAGTATGGCCGAGGCTTCGCACATTATGCATGATCGAAGCAGGCGGCGGAGCCGCTGGCCGAAGACGGACGAAACCGCCGCGTTTG
>SKWJ01000329.1 GCA_007128995.1 Paracoccaceae bacterium | reverse complement strand
TGCCAGGCAAGTCCATGTCGAGATGCCGGACGGAATGACGTGCGAGCGCGCGCTCGATCTGTGCTTCTCCCTCGACAGGCAAGAGCGAGCATGTGCAATAGACAACACGCCCGCCCGGCCTGAGCATGCCAGATGCCGGGTCAAGCACCCGGTCAAGGAGCGCAGATTGCAAGCCTGCAAGAGTTTTCACATCCTCCTTGCCTCTGATCAGTGGCAGTTCCGGATGACGGCGAATTGTCCCTGTCGCCGAACAAGGCGCATCCAGTAAAATGGCATCGAAAGGGCGCTCCGGACGCCATTCAAGCGCATCGGCAATGACTGTTTCGGCACAAAGCCCGGTGCGCGCCAAATTTTCGCGCAATCGCTGCATCCGCGCCTCTGAGACATCCAGCGCCGTGACATGCGCCCCGAAGGCCGCAAGCTGCAGTGTCTTGCCACCCGGTGCTGCGCACAGGTCCAGAACACGCTCACCGGCCATGTCTCGCAACAGCCGGGCCGGCAGGGCCGCAGCGGCATCCTGAACCCACCATGCGCCTTCGGCATATCCCGGCAGGGCCGTGATCTGACCTGGTGCGTGCAGACGAAAGGTCCCGCTGGGCAAAGCCAGACCCTCCAACCCGTCGGGGCGGCGCGCTTTCAGGGTCAGGTCCAGTGGTGGTGGCTGTTGATGGGCCACGTCAATTGCCGCGGTGGCCTGCGCGCCATAAGCGCTTTGCAGTGTACCGCGCAACCAGTCCGGCAGTCGCGGTGTCGGTACTGAAGACCAGTCCAACCCGTCTGCCAACTGGCGCAAAACCGCATTGGCCAATCCAGCCATCCGTCCCTCACCCGTCCGGCGCACCAGATCGACCGCATCATTGATCGGTCCATGCGGCGCTGTGCCCATCACATGCATCTCGATAAGGGCCAAACGCAGGGCCCACATCACCGGCTCGGGTGGTGCCTTGCGCAGGACGCGGCGTAAATGCGCATCTGCGCGGCCCTTTGACCTGATCGTCTCAAGGGCCAGACGCTGCGCGCGGGCGCGGCCTTCGGGGCCAAGAGCGCGGAAGCTTTCTGGTGGCCGGGTCAGGATCTCTCCCATACCCCGACGCTCGGCAAGGCAGGCCGCAATCAGATCAAGCGCGGCGGCGCGGGGTGCAAGGGTCGCTGACTGGGGCATGGGGCTTGGCTTCTTGTCCTTTGGAACAGGCGCGGTATATCACCGACAAGAGACAAGGCAAGGATACGACTTATGACTGATCAGCCAGAAACGCCCGCTGCAGATGAAGCAGAGCGCCGCGCACGCTTGCCGGAGGTCGCGCGCCGGGCACTTGAAGAAGCCGATGCGCGCCGCGCGGCGGAACCACAGCCGGAATTGCCGCGCGAACTGGGCGGACGCAAAGGCCCCGAACCTGTGCGCTATGGCGATTGGGAGAAAAAAGGCATCGCAATCGATTTCTGATCTGTTGCGAATGATCACAATTTTCCGCTCGCAGTCCTTGCAGGCTGTGCGCCTTACACGATCAATCACTGCTCTGAGTGCACGACACTGCGCCGAGGTCAATTGACGGGGACAACCATCCCCTTTTCGCGCGCCAGTGTCCGCATCCGGCCCTGTAGCTTTTCGAAGGCGCGCACTTCGATCTGGCGTATCCGTTCGCGGCTGACATCATACCGCTGTGACAGATCTTCCAGCGTCACGGGTTCCTCGCTCAGGCGGCGCTGTGTCAGAACGTCACGCTCGCGTTCGTTCAGAACATCCATTGCATCCAGCAAAAGCTCGCGCCGCAGTTCCAGTTCATCCTTTTCGGCATAATCGCTGGCCTGATCGGCATCGTGATCTTCCAGCCAATCCTGCCAGCTTGACGCCCCTTCTTCGCTGCCCACTGTCGCATTGAGGGACGAATCGCCGCCAGAAAGGCGCCGGTTCATGGAAATGACTTCCTCTTCGGTCACATTCAGTTCACGCGCGATCTGCGCCACATTCTCGGGCCGCAAATCACCGTCTTCCAGAGCGCCGATCTTGGTCTTGGCCTTGCGCAGGTTGAAGAACAGTTTCTTCTGGGCGCTGGTCGTGCCGAGTTTGACCAGTGACCACGACCGCAAGATATATTCCTGAATCGACGCTCTGATCCACCACATTGCATAGGTTGCCAGTCGGAACCCCTTGTCGGGGTCAAACCGCTTCACCGCCTGCATAAGGCCGACATTGGCTTCCGAAATCACTTCTGCCTGCGGCAGACCATACCCCCGGTAGCCCATCGCAATCTTGGCCGCGAGCCGCAAATGGCTTGTCACCAGCTTATGCGCGGCGTCTGTGTCCTGATGGTCGACCCAACGCTTGGCAAGCATGAATTCCTCTTCCGGTTCCAGCATCGGAAAGCGCCGGATTTCCTGCATATACCGATTCAGCCCCTGTTCCGGGCTTGGCGCTGGAAGATTTGCATAGCTGCTCATCGAAAAATCCTGTCTCTCTGGGCCGGTTTCGCAAGATAGGACCAGAGGTCCAGACCTGCAACCAGCATTGGCATGACAACGTTTATATTTGCTATACGCACCGCCCGCCCGATTCCGACAGTGATCTCACTCTTTTGTGTCTGCCTGTGACTTTTGCAAGGCAATGATAAGGGCCTGCATATCGGCTGGCACGGGTACTTCAAAGCGCAGTTCCACACCACTTACAGGGTGCACAAACCCCAGTGCAGCCGCATGCAGCGCCTGCCGGGGGAAGCTGGAAATCGCTTCAATCGCCGCACTGTGAACCGCGCGTTCCGAAATCTTGCGACGCCGCCCATAGACCGGATCACCCACCAGCGCATGGCCCGCATGCGCAAGATGAACACGGATCTGATGGGTGCGCCCGGTTTCAAGCCAGCATTCCAGAAG
>SKWJ01000051.1 GCA_007128995.1 Paracoccaceae bacterium | reverse complement strand
ATGCAGCAGCGGGTTGGCCTTGCCCGCGCCTTCGCCACAGACGCCCCGATCCTGCTCATGGATGCGCTGTTCTGGGCCCTTGATCCATTGATCCGCGCTCGCTTGCAGGATGAACTTCTTGAATTGCAGAGCAGGCTTCGCCGCACGATCATCTTTGTCAGTCACGATCTGGACGAGGCCTTCAAGCTTGGCAACCGGATTGCGATCCTCGAAGGCGGGCGGATGATCCAGTGCGGCACGCCGTCAGACATTTTCTCACAGCCTGCAAACCAGTATGTCGCGGATTTTGTGGCGAATATGAATCCGCTCGGTGTCTTGCGGGCAAAAGATGCTATCGTCCCCGGCCCTACACCGGCGCACGCGCGCAGCGTTGACGCCAATGCCCTGATCCGGGATGCCATGACACAGTTCGACGAGTGCCACGACAGCCTCGTCGTTATCGAGGATGGACAGGTTCTCGGTCATATCTCACGCGCCTCTGTATTGGCGGCGCTGACAGCAACACGCTCACCACAAGGCGCGCGTTAGCGTAACCGCGCACCGGTATTACTCTGCCCAGTCGGGTTTGCGTTTTTCCAGAAACGCAGAAATCCCTTCATCGGTGTCGCGCCAGAGCATGTTTTCCACCATGATCGCGCCCGTATGAGCATAAGCCTCGGCAAGGCCCATCTCTGCCTGCTGATAAAAGGCCTGCTTGCCAATCCGAACAGCCGACGACAGCTTGGCCGCGACTGTCGCCGCCAGTGCCATGGTTTCGGTCTGCAAATGCTCGAGCGGGACAACGCGGTTCACAAGCCCCAGTGCTTCGGCACGCGCAGCGTCAATAAACTGGCCTGTGGTCAGCATTTCAAAGGCCATCTTGCGGGGAATATTCCGGGTCAGCGCCACCATTGGCGTCGAGCAGAACAATCCGATATTCACCCCGTTGACACCAAAGCGCGTCTGCTCTGCGGCGATAGCCATGTCACATGAGGCGACAAGCTGACACCCGGCAGCAGTCGCAATCCCATGCACTTCTGCGATTACGGGCTGCGGCAGTGCGGGGATCAATTGCATTACTTCTGCGCAGCGCGCGAACAAGTCGGCGAAATAGGCAGCCCCCTTGTCCGCTGCCGCGCGCCCAGCTTGCATTTCGCCAAGATCATGCCCGGCACAAAAAGCCTTGCCTGCCCCCGCAAGCACCACAACGCGTACTGATTGGTCCTGTGCGAGCGCTTCCAGCCGTGTCTTCAAGGCTGCAAGCATGGCATCGGATAGCGCGTTCAGCTTTGCAGGGCGGTTCATCACCAGCCGCGCCACGCCGGCCGTGACGTCACATGTCAGAAGTGCCTCATTCATCTTGCAAATCCTCTCCCGTTTACCCGAATGTATGCGTAAGCAAAGACCAAGAAAACCCTTTCCGGAGACCCTGTCATGCAAATGGACCGCGACGCGCTCAGCGCGTTTCTCGATTCTGAATTCCAGCAGGTTGCCGGCATGTTCGTCATCGATACAGTCGAACCGATGGCGATAACCGTTCGACTGCGGCATGATGAGCGTCATCTGCGGCCCGGCGGCACGGTTTCAGGGCCAGCGATGTTCGCGCTGGCCGATGTGTCGGTCTATCTTGCTATTCTGGCGATGATCGGCCCAAAGGCGCTGAGTGTCACGACGAACTGCGCAATAGACTTCATGCGAAAGCCAAAGTCGGGAACCGACCTTGTCTGCAAAACGCGACTTCTGAAACTGGGCCGTGTGCTGGCCGTCGGAGATTGCCTGATCTTCTCGGAAGGCGATGACAGGCCTGTGGCGCGGGCGTCGCTGACATATTCTATCCCACCGCGATCCTGAATGCCTTTCCAGTGTGCGGCTAGACTGATACCTGAGCGTATGAAGATGCCCCGGAACATGAGACATGACCCCAGCCGCCCGCCATCAGGCCGCCATAGAAATCCTTGATGATATCCTTGCCGGGGCTCCGGCGGAACTGACCCTGATACGCTGGGCACGGGCCAGCCGCTTTGCAGGGTCAAAAGACCGCGCCGCCATTCGCGATCTGGTGTTCGACGCGCTGCGATGCAAGCGATCATTCGCCCATATGGGTGGGGCAGAAACCGGACGTGGCATCATCCTTGGTGCCCTGCGTACCGTTGGGACAGATCCGCAGTCTGTCTTTACCGGGATCGGCCACGCCCCGGACAGACTTTCAGATGCTGAAGCCAGCTATCGTGCCCCCGCCATGCCCGAGGCTGTCGCGCTTGACTGCCCTGACTGGCTGCTCCCACAGCTGCGCGACAGCCTTGGCGCACAGATGCAGGATATCATGCGGACGCTGCGAAATCGGGCCCCGGTCATGCTGCGTGTCAATATCGCCCGCATCTCGCGCGCAAAAGCTCAGGAAAACCTGCGCGCGCATGGGATAGAGACACGCCCCCATGACCTGGCATCAACGGCACTTCAGGTCCTCGGCAACGCACGCGCGGTTCAGACGTCCGAAGCGTATCAGTCCGGACTGGTCGAGTTGCAGGACGCCGCATCGCAAGCTGTTATTGAGGCCCTTCCGCCTGTGCGAAATGCCAGAGTGCTGGATTTCTGCGCGGGCGGCGGTGGGAAATCGATTGCTATGGCCGCCCTCGGCGCGCGTGTGACAGCACATGATGCAGCCCCCTCTCGGATGCGCGACCTGCCGCGACGTGCCGCGCGCGCAGGCGTCACGATTGCGCTGACCGAACAACCAAGCGGGACATTTGATCTTGTCCTTGCCGATGTTCCCTGTTCCGGATCCGGAAGCTGGCGCCGCAATCCGGACGCGAAATGGACACTGACCCCAGACCGGTTGGCATCGCTTGTTCAGACTCAGGCACAGATTCTGCATACGACCGCGCGCCATGT
>SKWJ01000466.1 GCA_007128995.1 Paracoccaceae bacterium | reverse complement strand
CCGCATCTGTTTCAGGAAAACCGGGTTGCCCCTGTCGATGGATATGCCGGACTTCTGAAACGCACATTGGCCTCGGTCGCGCCGCAGAAATGCGACCGCGACCCCAATGTCGTGCTGCTGACGCCCGGCCATTTCAACTCGGCCTATTACGAGCACAGTTTTCTGGCTGACCTGATGGGGATCGAACTCGTTGAGGGGCAGGATCTGTTCGTCGAGGGGGATTTCTGCTGGATGCGCACCACGGAAGGCCCAAAGAAGGTTGATGTCATCTATCGACGCATTGACGATGCTTTCCTTGATCCGCTCTGCTTTCGGCCGGATTCGGCGCTGGGCGTGCCGGGACTGATGAATGTGTACCGCTCGGGCGGTGTGAGCATCTGTTCCGCGCCCGGTGCGGGCGTGGCGGATGACAAGGCGATCTACACCTATGTCCCGGAAATGGTGCGCTTCTATCTGGGCGAAGCCCCGATCCTCGAAAATGTCCCGACATGGCAATGCGCCAAGCCCGATGATCTGAAATATGTGCAGGAACACCTGTCCGAACTGGTGGTGAAAGAGGTTCACGGATCGGGTGGCTATGGCATGCTCGTGGGCCCGAGATCGGACAAGGCCACGATCGAGGCTTTTGCTTCAAAGCTCGCCGCCAATCCGGGGAACTATATCGCGCAGCCGACACTCGCGCTGTCAACCTGCCCCACTTTCGTCAAGGAGGGCATTGCGCCGCGTCATGTCGATCTGCGCCCCTATTGTCTTGTCGGACGCGAGATCGAACTTGTTCCTGGTGGTTTGACACGCGTGGCACTGACCGAAGGCTCGCTGGTTGTCAATTCCAGTCAGGGCGGGGGCGTTAAAGACACCTGGGTCATCGCGGAGGAATGACATGTTAAGCCGCACAGCAGCCAATCTGTTCTGGATGACCCGCTATCTGGAGCGTTCTGAAACCACGGCGCGCTTGCTGGATATGGGGTTTCGCAATGCGCTTTTGCCCAATACCGGCGGCGGGTACCGCTCGGAATGGAGCGCCATCTTGCAAAGCAAGGGGACCCTTCAGCAGTTTTCCGAAAAATATGGTGATCTGGTTCAACGTAATGTCGAGACATTCCTGTTTTTTGATCAGGACAATCCCTCTTCGGTCGCAAGCTGCGTCACCGCAGCACGGGAAAACGCGCGCATCGTGCGCACTGCCCTGACCAGTCAGGTCTGGGATGCGATCAATGTCAGTTTTCAGGAACTCAAGAGCTTGCAGCGCAGGGAACGATCAACGCTGGAAGTTCCCGAACTGACCGATTGGACATTGCGCACAGCCGCGCTGATCCGCGGGGCGATCGAGTCAACGCAACTGCGCAACGATGGCTACCGCTTCATGAACCTCGGCTATGCGGTGGAGCGCGCGGACAATACCGCCCGGTTGCTGGATGTGAAATATTATGTGCTCTTGCCGTCGGTTGCCTATGTCGGGTCGGGCCTCGACAACTACCAGTGGACGGCGTTGTTGCGCGCCTTGTCAGCGCATCGGGCCTATAACTGGGCCTATGGCGGAGAGCTCAGCGCGGCTCAGATTGCGCATTTCCTGATCCTGAACCCGAAATTCCCGCGCTCGCTTCTTTCCTGTTTCATCGAGGTGAATGAGCATCTTGACCATCTTGCGCGCAGCTACAACCGCTCATCGCCCGCGCAGGAAGCGGCGCGCAAGCTTTTGGGTGAGTTGGCCGAGGCGCGCATAGACGACGTTTTTGACGAAGGGCTGCATGAATTCCTGAGCAGGATGATTTCCGAGAATGCGGGGCTCGGGTCCTGTATCCATGACCAGTATCTTACCGGAGAAGCGCGATGATCCTGACCGTCTCTCACAGTACGCGCTATCAGTTTGAAACCCCGGTCAGCGGGATCATTCAAAGCCTGCGCCTGAAACCTTCGCAATATGAAGGACAAAGACTCATCGACTGGTCAATTGATGTCCCGGGTGCTGTCATGGGGCCTTCGTGCCGGGATGGGGCGGGCGACTATCTTCAGACGGCGTCCTTGCGTGCGCCGATGACACATATCGATGTCATCGTGACCGGCAGTGTCGAGACAGTCGACACATCGGGGGTTTTGCGGGGCCACCGCGAGCGTGTGCCGCCGCGCGCGTATCTTCGCCACACAGCGCGAACCGAGTCGAACAGGGCCATCCATGATCTTGTCGATGAGACATTGGCCGGTCATGAAACAGCACCAACTCTCAAGCGCGCGCATCTGTTGGCCGCGGCAGTGTTAGAGGCACTTCCCTATCGTTCCGGCACGACGGATGCCCACACAACAGGCGCCGAGGCGATGACAGAGGGCAGCGGCGTGTGTCAGGACCATGCGCATGTCCTGATTGCCTGTGCGCATCTGGCAGGTTTGCCCGCGCGCTATGTATCGGGCTATCTGAATGCGACATCAGAGTACCACACGGGCGAGGCGACCCATGCCTGGGCCGAGGTCTTTATCGAGGGGCTTGGCTGGGTCGGGTTTGATGCGTCAAATCAGTGCTGCCCGGATGAAAACTATATCCGGCTTGGATCGGGCCTGGACGCCCAGGACGCGGCCCCAATCCGGGGGCTGGTTCTGGGCGGTGCTGAAGAGAAGCTTGACGTGTCGGTGGTCGTCGAGGCGCAACAGCAGTAAGCGGGCTTGCCAGCCGGTGTCTCTGGCGCTACGGATCACGGTCTGTCCCGATGGAGATACGCGACAATGACTTATTGTGTGGGCCTGCTGCTGAATGAAGGGCTTGTTCTGTTGTCAGACACCCGCACAAATGCGGGGCTGGATAATATTTCAGTCTATCGGAAGATGTTCACTTTCGAAGACCCGGGCGAACGGGTGATCGCGATGATGACCGCTGGCAAT
>SKWJ01000338.1 GCA_007128995.1 Paracoccaceae bacterium | reverse complement strand
TCAGTGCAGCAGTCGCAGATCTTGCGCGGGAACTTTCCTCGGGTGAGGCTGCAGTGCAACCGGGCTTCGACGGCAGCCTGATTGATCGGGTCGAGCGCATTCGCGGGGAACTGGCCCGCCTGACAGCCCGGACCGAAGAACTGGAATTTCGGATCCGCCGCGCGATTGACGAAGCCTCTAACCGTCTTGGCGATCTGGAGTTTCGTCTGATCGAACTGGAAGGCGGGGATGTCTCCAACATCGCAAGTCCGCGCCCGCTTGGGGGGGATCGCGCGTCGCAAGGCGGAGTTGGCAGCAGCGAAGCGCCCCAGCTTGCGGTCAGTGAAGGCATGGCCTTTGACGAGGCGCGCGCCTTGGCAGAGGCGCAAGACCACGATGCTGCCGCGCAGGCACTTCAACAATTCCTAGATACGTATCCCGGCAGCCCCCTTACCGCAGAGGCGAGCCTTCTGCTGGGCGAAATGCATCGTGCCCGCGGAGCAGAGCCCGAAGCTGCGCGCGCCTATCTCAATCTCTATCTTTCGGCACCGGATGGACCAGACGCTGCACCTGCATTGCTGGCGCTTGGCAACAGTCTGGGGCGGCTAGAGCAGACCGCAGAAGCCTGCGTGATGTTCGACGAATTGCGCGACCGCTTCGCGAGTAGTCCTGAAGCGCAGGAAGCGCAGGAGGCACGCGCGCGGATGAACTGCCCCTGATGGCCGGCCCGCCGGATATGCCAAGCCGGTTTGCAGATGCGATGCAACGGCTGATGCCCCGCCCGTCCCGGCTTGGCATTGCTGTATCGGGCGGCAGCGACAGCATCGCGCTGATGAACCTTGCCGCGATCTGGGGCAAGGCTCAGCTCAGTGTGGCGACTGTGGATCATGGGTTGCGGCCAGAAGCGCTGCAAGAGGCGCACTTTGTGGCGCAGCACGCAAAGGCGCTCGGCCAGCCGCATAAAATACTGAACTGGGAGGCTTGGGACGGACGGGGCAATCTGCAAGATGCCGCCCGGCAAGCGCGCCAAGCTCTTCTGGCATGTTGGGCGCGACAAGAGCAACTCGATGCAATCCTTCTTGGGCATACTCAGGATGATCAAGCCGAAACCTTTTTGATGCGGCTTGCACGCGGATCAGGGATCGATGGGCTTGCCTGTATGGAGGGGGCGCATCACTCCCATGGCGTGATCTGGCTGCGCCCGTTGCTGGACATGTCCCGGCAAGAGCTGCGCACCTGGTTAACTGGGCGCGACCAGCACTGGATCGATGACCCCAGCAATGAGAATGCGGGGTTTGACCGCGTCAAGGCCCGAAAGCTGCGTGATCTGCTGCTGCCGCTGGGCTTGACACCAGCGCGCCTTGCACAAACGGCCAGCCGGATGCGCGATGCCCGCACGGTGCTGGAGCTTGAAGCAGATACGGCCGAACACCGCATACGCAGATTGGAATATGGGGACATCGTGTTTGAAGCGGACGCTCTCGACGCTCTGCCCGATGAAACCCGGTACCGTCTGATTGCGCGCGCCCTCTGCAACGTCGCCTCGCAGCCATATCGGCCCAGACTGAAATCACTGCAGCGTGCCTTGTCATCATCCCGCGCCACGCTTCATGGATGCCTGATATCGCGCAGCCGAGGGGTTTTGCGTATCGCGAGAGAACCGCGCGCCGTGCAGACTATGCGCGCAGAACTGGGCACGCCCTGGGACACGCGCTGGCTGGTCGCGCCGCCAGAAAAAGGCGTCCTATGCCCCGGGCTACATGTTGCGGCCCTTGGGGCCAAGGGCGTGGCCATCTGCAAGGACCGCAGTCTCTGGCGCGTGCCGCGACAGTCCCTCCTTGCCAGTCCTGCCGTCTGGCAGGACCAGCACTTGATCGCAGCACCGCTGGCCGGTTTTGCCCCGGAATGGCGCGTCACGCTGCGCCAAAGCGACACGTCTGATCCCGAGAGGCTGTATTCGCATTGAATGCCAGCGCATACTTGCTATGTATGAGACATGTGAAGGCGCATCATTGCGCTGAAAATTGACAAGAGGAGACGCCCGTGGGCAACGCACGGAATTTTGCTTTCTGGATCGTGCTGTTCTTGCTGATGATCATGTTGTTCAACATGTTCAGCAACGGGCAGTCGACGTCGTCCGCCCGCTCTGTCGGCTATTCGGAATTCATCAGCCGTGTCGATAGCAATGAGGTCAGCCGCGTTACCATCGACGGTGAACGAATTGTCTTTGTGGGCAGTGACGGACAGCAATATTCGACCGTTCGCCCGGATGATGCGACCCTGACTCAGCGTCTGTTGGATGCTCAGATTCCGGTTGAAGCGCGTCCGCAGCAGCAATCAGGGTTCTTGTCGACACTTATGCTGTGGTTACCTTTCCTGCTGCTTATCGGGGTGTGGATCTTCTTCATGAACCGTATGCAAGGCGGCGGCCGCGGCGGCGCAATGGGCTTTGGCAAGTCCAAGGCAAAATTGCTGACAGAAAAAAGTGGTCGCGTAACCTTTGATGATGTTGCCGGGATTGACGAAGCGAAAGACGAGCTGGAAGAAATCGTTGAATTCCTGCGCAATCCGCAGAAATTCTCGCGGCTGGGCGGCAAGATCCCGAAAGGTGCGCTTCTGGTAGGCCCTCCAGGCACCGGTAAAACACTGTTGGCGCGCGCCATTGCCGGAGAGGCTGGCGTACCGTTCTTCACGATTTCGGGGTCTGATTTCGTCGAGATGTTTGTGGGTGTTGGTGCAAGCCGCGTGCGCGACATGTTCGAGCAGGCCAAGAAAAACGCGCCCTGTATCGTCTTCATCGATGAAATCGACGCTGTGGGGCGCTCGCGTGGTGTTGGTTATGGCGGCGGCAATGACGAGCGCGAACAGACGCTGAACCAGCTTCTGGTCGAAAT
>SKWJ01000151.1 GCA_007128995.1 Paracoccaceae bacterium | reverse complement strand
TCGAAGATGACGAGGACGAGGACGAGGACGACGACAGCGATCCGCGCAAGGGGAGATATCGCTTTTGCCAGTCATGATCTGCCAATGAAGGCCGCTTGGGCTGACCTTGCATGGCCAGTCTGTGCTGCGATCTTTTGTCAATGGCGCGGCAGTAGCAGCTTTCCATGGCGTGACTTTTCGGCTACGCCGCTGGCGTTGACAAGGACTGATGAATTCGGGGAAATGACATGAAGTTCACGCTATCCTGGCTGCGGGATCATCTGGAAACAGAAGCGAGCCTTGAGCAGATTGCAGATGCGCTGACGGATCTGGGGCTGGAAGTCGAGGATGTGTCGGATCCTGCAAAGATGCTTGGTGCATTCCGCATCGTGCGTGTGATCGAAGCCCTGCCGCACCCCGACGCAGATCGGTTGCGCCTGTGCCGCGTCGAGACATGGCCCGAGGGACCAGAAGGTCGTGTTGAAGAGGTGCAGGTCGTGTGCGGGGCCCCGAATGCCCGGACAGGAATGCGCGGCGTTTTTGCACCGGTTGGAACGCATATTCCCGGAACAGGGATTGATCTGAAGCCAGGTGTTATCCGGGGGCAGGCCAGCAATGGCATGCTATGCTCAGAGCGGGAACTGATGCTGTCTGATGCGCATGACGGAATCATCGATCTGCCAGATGATGCGCCGCTGGGTGCGCGTTTCATGGATTACGCCGGGTTGAACGATCCGGTCATTGACATTGCGATCACACCAAACAGGCCCGACGCGCTCGGGGTCCGCGGCATCGCGCGCGATCTGGCTGCAAGGGGCTTGGGTGCGCTCAAGCCGCTGGAGTCGGTCATAGTTCCGGGCCGCTTCGGCAGCCCGATCAACGTGCATATCGAACCAGAGCTGAAGGACCAAGGCTGCCCGCTTTTTGCTGGGCGCGTTATTCGTGGCGTCAAGAATGGTCCTGCACCTGACTGGTTGCAGAAGCGGTTGCGCGCAATTGGGCTGCGGCCGATTTCTGCCTTGGTAGACATAACGAATTTCTTCACCTTTGCCCTCAATCGTCCATTGCATGTCTTTGATGCGGACAAGGTGAAGGGGGATCTGCATGTCCATCTGGCGAAGGGCGGTGAAGACCTTCTTGCGCTAGATGGCAAGCGCTACCAGATTCAGGCAGGACAGATGCTGATCTCTGATGCGGAAGGGCCAGAAAGTCTTGCCGGGATCATGGGGGGAGAGGCGACGGGCTGTACTGACGAGACAGTGAACGTCTTCCTTGAATCGGCGTATTGGACGCCGATCACGATCGCGGCGACAGGGCGTGCTCTGAAGATCAATTCTGATGCCCGCTACAGGTTTGAACGTGGCGTAGACCCGGCATTCACGCTGGAAGGACTGGAACTTGCCACGCGCATGATCATCGATCTTTGCGGTGGTGAGCCATCGAATATCGTGCAGGATGGGGCGATCCCTGAGACAGCGCGCAGCTACAGGTTTGATCCGCTGCGGACGCGCGCCCTTGTCGGCATGGACATCCCGGAGTCAGAGCAACGCGCGATTCTTGAATCGCTGGGGTTCACCCTGACAGGCGATCAGGCGCAACCCCCTTCATGGCGGCCGGATATCCTGGGTGAGGCTGATCTGGTCGAGGAGATTGCGCGGGTATCCTCGCTTAAACGTCTGAAGGGCCATCCGCTGCCACGCTCGCAGCCGGGCGTCACACCAAGGATCCTGACGCCGTTGCAAAACCGCGAGCGCGCGGCACGGCGAGTCTTGGCGGGGCTTGGGTATAATGAATGTGTGACATACAGCTTCATCGATGCTGCCTCGGCCATGGCATTTGGGGGCGGGTCGGATGAAATGCAACTTGAAAACCCGATTTCTTCGGAAATGACGCATATGCGGCCTGATCTCTTGCCGGGACTGCTGCAAGCTGCAGCCCGAAACCAGGCGCGCGGAAGTGCTGATCTGGCGCTTTTCGAAGTTGGGCCTGCCTTCACTGGCGGAGAACCGGGCGCGCAGCATATTCAAGCCACCGGGATTCTCGTGGGGGCGACATCGGCGCGGGACCCTTTTGCCAGCCGACGCAATGTCGATCTCTATGATGCCAAGGCCGATGCCGAAGCCGTCCTGATGGCGGTTGGCGCACCCGCGAAGTTTCAGATCCATCGCAATCTGCCTGCCTGGTTTCACCCGGGACGCGCGGGTGTCATCAGCCTTGGTCCAAAGCTGCCTCTTGCGATCTTTGGAGAGTTGCATCCGAAACTCGCGAAAGCATATGATCTGAAGGGGGCAGTCGTCGGATTCACCATCCTGCTGGAAAACCTGCCGGTTCCAAAAGCCCGCAAGACGACGCGGCCGCCCTTGGTGTCCAGTGCCTTGCAACCTGTGGACCGCGATTTCGCCTTTATTCTGGATGAACGTGTCGAAGCCTTGAACGTTGTCAATGCCGCAGCCGGTGCCGACAAGACCCTGATCACTGGGGTCCAGGTTTTTGACGAGTTTGCGGGTCCAAAGGCCGCCGCGCAATTCGGTGAGGGGCGCAAATCGGTTGCGATATCCGTACGGCTTCAGCCGGTCGCGCGCAGTCTGACCGAAGAAGATCTGGACGCAATCAGTCACAAGATCGTCGAAAAGGTTCACAAGGCGACGGGCGGAACCTTGCGCGGTTAACAGAACTCAGTGCGGCGCTGGGCATTCAGGCGGACGCCTGCGCACCTTATGCTGTGCTCAGGCACTGCGGTCCAGTTGCAGCGCCGTGGTCTGGTCTGGCTGAGCCGCACCTTTGAGCGTTGCATAGCCGTCATCGCGCGGGCCGTTGGCGGTGCGCACAGGGCTGGCGTCGCGTTTCGTATCCTGATCCGGTGGTTCCAGCCAGGTGTCTTGCAGATGTTGAAGCAGG
>SKWJ01000224.1 GCA_007128995.1 Paracoccaceae bacterium | reverse complement strand
TTGGCGGCGCCTCTCGCTTTCGGTGCGACATTGCTCTGGCTTTGGGAAGCGGTCGTGCGCGCTTTGGATGTGCCCCGCGTGATCCTTCCTGCGCCGTCCGGGATCTGGGCACGGATTCTGACCTCGACAGATGTGCTCTGGGTCGATTTTGTGCAGACCTTCGTGAAAGGTGCGTTGTCGGGCTATGCCATCGGTGTGGGCGCCGCCTTTGTCTTTGCGCTGTTGGTGGATCGCAGTGACTTTTTGCGCCGCGGATTGCTTCCAGTCGGGAACTTTCTGGCCGCACTCCCGATTATAGGGACCGCGCCAATCATGGTCATGTGGTTCGGTTTTGACTGGCCATCAAAGGCGGCAGTTGTCGTTGCAATGGTCTTTTTTCCGATGCTGGTGAACACGGTGCAGGGGCTGGCAGCGACCGAAGCGATGCAGCGCGACCTTATGCGGACCTATAACGCAAGCTGGGCGCAGTCGCTTTTCAAGCTTCGGCTGCCGGCGGCCATGCCGTTCATTTTCAACGGGCTGAAGATCGCATCCACCCTCGCGCTGATCGGTGCGATTGTTGCTGAATTTTTTGGCTCGCCAACGCGTGGTATGGGCTTTCGCATCTCGACCGAGGTGGGGCGCTTGCAACTTGATATGGTATGGGCAGAAATTGCCGTAGCAGCCCTTGCGGGGTCGCTGTTTTACGGCGTGATCGCGCTGGTGGAACGGGGGATGACTTTCTGGCACCCCTCGCAACGCGAGCGTTAACTTCTGAGCCCGAAAACGGGCCAGACAACTTGGAGGTAAGGTACTATGAACAAAACGGTTTTGGGGTCGGTTGCGGCTCTTGGAATAGGGTTAGCGCCCGCTGCCTGGGCGCTGGATGATGTGACGTTGCAGCTCAAATGGGTCACTCAGGCACAGTTTGCGGGGTATTATGTCGCCCTTGAAAACGGATTTTATGAAGAAGAGGGGCTGAATGTGACAATCCGTCCCGGCGGGCCGGATATCGCGCCGCCTCAGGTGATTGCCGGCGGGGGTGCCGATGTGATCGTGGAATGGATGCCCGCTGCCTTGGCCGCCCGGGAAAACGGCTTGCCACTTGTCAATATTGCACAGCCCTTCAAGTCATCGGGCATGATGCTGACATGTCTTGCTGAAACGGGAATAACAGGGCCCGAGGATTTTCCGGGGCGCACCCTCGGCGTGTGGTTTTTCGGCAATGAATACCCGTTCTTGAGCTGGATGAGCACGCTTGGCATCTCGACCGATGGTGGCGATGACGGTGTCGAGGTCTTGCGTCAGGGCTTCAATGTTGACCCGCTCCTGCAGCGTCAGGCGGATTGCATCTCGACGATGACCTATAATGAATACTGGCAGGTGATCGATGCAGGGATTTCCGAAGACGAGCTTGTGACCTTCAAATACGAAGACCAAGGCGTCGCAACGCTGGAAGATGGCCTTTGGGTTATGGAAGATCGGCTGGAAGACCCGGATTTCGTGGACAAGATGGCGCGGTTCGTGCGGGCCTCAATGCGCGGTTGGGAATGGGCCGCCGAGAATGTCGAGGACGCTGCAATGATCGTTCTGGAATTTGATGATACAGGCGCGCAGACCGAAGAGCATCAGATCCGCATGATGGGCGAAGTCGCGCTGCTGATCGAAGGGTCCGACGGCACGCTCGACTTGGATGACTATGCACGTACTGTTGCGACATTGCTGGGCGGTGGATCGGACCCCGTGATTACTGCGGAACCAGAAGGTGCGACGACTTCAGCCGTTACCGACGCCGCATTCAACTGATCTTTTTCTTCCCCTGAACGCTGCCCCCGAAGCGCAATTCGGGGGCAGTACGTCGCGCTGCTCATTCAAGCATTCGGCGAACCATTTCCTCCATGTCCCGGCTCAGATCCTCTGATGCAGCGATCCTCTCGAGCTGTGCCCTGATCAGCGCCTGTCGCCTGTCGTCATAGCGACGCCATGTTTCAAACACTGTCGAGACACGCGCCGCCGCCTGCGGATTGACACGATCCAGCCGCATCAGCCAGTCGGCAACAAGTTCATATCCACTGCCATCAGCGATATGAAAGCCCGCAGGGTTCAGACCCAGAACACCGATCACAGACCGAAACCGGTTCGGGTTCTTCCAGTCAAAATCAGGATGATCGGCAAGGTTTCTTGCCAGCCCTACAGCTGTTTCAGGCGCAGCATGGATAATCTGGGCAGAGAACCATTTGTCCAGCACCAAGCGATCCTGTGACCATTGCCGATAGAATTGCACAGTTTCAGTTTCCCCAGCCCCGATCGCCAGAAGCGCGCCCCATGCGCCAAGCTGTTCTGTCATATTGTTGGCGCGGACATAGAGTTCGGATGCCTTTGCTCCGCCGTCAATCTTTGCAAGAAGTCTGGCTGTCTGGACCTTGAGCGCCCGTCGCCCTGCGTCGCGCGCATCGGCGCTGTAGGGGCCCGGCGTCTCCATCTCTGAATAAACAATGCTCAGATCCGGTGCGAGCGCTTCGGCAATCAGGCGCTGGGCCTCTTTCAAGGCGCCATGAATCGCCAGCGGGTCTGGCACTGTGCCCTCTTCATAGAGCGCGCTGGCCAATTCATCCTGGGTGGGCAGTGTCAGGGCAAGTGCGCGAAATGCAGGGTCAAGGGCTTCATCGCGCAGCAACAGACGCAGGGCATCCAGATAATCCGGACCGGGTTTTGCCCGGTCCCGGATCATCGCAAGCAGAATGTCCCGCGCAAGCGCCCGTCCGGCCTCGAACCGGTTTACCGGGTCGGTATCATGGCCAAGCAGAAGCGCGCGGTCTTCATGGCTCATATGATGATGCAGGTTTACCGGCGCCGAAAACCCGCGCAGGAGGGAGGCCACGGGCTTATGGGGAAGATCCGTGAATGTGTAGGTCTGGCTGGGGCTGTCGAGTTCAAGTATCTGCGTGGGAAGCAGATCCTGCCCATTCCTACCGATCAGGCCCATAGCAACGGGGATCAGAAGTGGCTCTTTCAGCGGTTGGCCGGGGGTCGGCGCTGTGTGTTGGGACAGAGTGAGTGCATAATCGCCGTCGCTCCAGCTTTCGGCAACATCAATGCGCGGTGTGCCGGCCTGTTCATACCAGCGCTTGAATTGTGACAGATCGCGGCCGGCTGCCTCTTCGAAGACTGCAATCCAGTCTTCGATCGTGCAGGCCTGACCATCATGCCGGTTGAAATACAGATCGAGCGCCGCGCGGTATCGGTCCTCGCCCACAAGCAGCTTCAGCATGCGGATCAACTCGGCACCCTTTTCATAGACCGTGGCTGTGTAGAAGTTGTTGATCTCGACATAGCTCTCGGGGCGCACCGGGTGGGCAAGCGGTCCGGCATCCTCGCGGAACTGACGCGCACGCAAGGTAAGAACATCTTCGATGCGCTTCACGGCGTGGCTGCGCATATCCCCCATGAATTGCTGATCGCGAAAGACTGTCAAACCTTCTTTCAGGGACAACTGGAACCAATCCCGGCAGGTGATCCGGTTTCCGGTCCAATTGTGGAAATACTCATGTGCAATGATCCGCTCGATACTGGCATAATCTGCATCTGTCGCGGTGTCGGGCGAGGCAAGCACATATCTGGAATTGAAGATGTTCAGGCCCTTGTTTTCCATTGCGCCCATGTTGAAGTCGTCAACTGCGACGATGTTGAACACATCCAGATCATATGCCCGTCCATAGACTGTTTCGTCCCAGCGCATCGAGCGAATCAATACTTCCATTGCATAGGCAGTCTTGGTTTCGTCACCGGGACGCACCCATATGTTCAGATCAACATCGCGCCCTTCCATAGTTCGAAACTGTGCCGAAGTGGCGCGCAGATCACCTGCCACCAGCGCGAACAGGTAACTGGGTTTGGGATGCGGATCATGCCACTAGGCCCAGCCGGGGCCGGTGGCAACCGGATTACCGTTGGACAGCAGGACAGGGAGTTCGGATTCGATCCGCACCCGGAATGGGGCCATCACATCCGGCCGATCCGGGTAGAACGTGATCTTGCGAAAGCCCTCTGCCTCGCATTGGGTGCAATACATCCCCTTCGACATGTAAAGCCCTTCCAGAGCAGTATTCCCCTCGGGTGAGATTTCGACCTCGGCTTGCCAGTCGAATGTCCCGTCGGGCAGATCAGTGGCTGGGATGGTCAGCCCTGCCGAATCTGGCTGAACAGCACAGGCTTCCCCGTTCAGACTGGCTGATATCAGTCGCAGCTCTTCGCCATCCAGACGCAGGTCATGCCCCGGTCCCGCTGCAGGATTCGCGCGAAAGCGTATCTGCGAAAGAACGCGCGTAGCCCTTGGGTGCAACCTGAATGTCAGGGCGACATCTTCAATCAGGAAGGGAGGGGGCTGGTAATCTGCCAGATATACCGGCTGCGGGTGCGTGTCGCGCATCTCTCACTCTCCTGTTGCTCTTCGCGTGGTGACTGGAATGTAGTGCAGCCCCTCGGCAGCGACAATCAACAAGCTCCACCAAAGACTTGCACCCAATACGGCCCCGTGCTGCGCCCGAAGCCCACAACCTGAAACTGGTTGCTCAGAATATTCCTGCGGTGACCCGACGAGCGCATCCAGCTGTCGACGACCGTTGGAATGTCACGGTGCCGATGGGCGATGTTCTCTCCGACCCAGCAGATATTCGTAATGCCTGCGCGACGAACCCGGCCCATCATTCCGACACCCTCTGGACTGGTATGACTGAAATAGCCGCGCAGCGCCATGTCACAGGCATGGGATTGAGCGATAGCGGTTAGTTCGGATGACAAGTACAGGGCGGCCTGCCCATGCCGCGCACGTTCTGCATTCACGGCGGCAAGATGGACCTCTTGTTCCTCAAAAGGTGGGGCAGGACATCCCAGAACAGGCAGTGCGATCAGAGAGATAACCAGTGCGCTGATCCAGGCCTGCATGACTTCCCTTTCTGAAAAACCAGTCTGCGCGACATATGCCATGTCCCGAAGCGACTGTCCCATGACAGCCGCGTGAGCATGCATCGGTTGCACCTGCTTGCACCTTGGTCGCCATGTCGCTAAACGGCAGTGTCATCACCCTGAATGCCGGAGTTCGCATGTCCGAGATCGACCTTGAGAGCGCGCGGAAGGTGGCCCATCTGGCCCGCATCGCCGTGCCGGAAGAAAACCTGCCCGCATTGGCACAGGAACTCAGCCAGATCCTGACCTTCATGGAAGCGTTGAATTCGGTAGATGTTGACGGGGTGGAGCCGATGACATCTGTCACTCCGATGCGTCTGAAACGCCGGCATGATCAGGTCACTGATGGCGATGTGCAGGCCAAAATCCTTTCGAACGCGCCGGATGCGCGCGAAGGTTTCTTTGCAGTGCCGAAGGTGGTCGAATGAGCGATCTGAACAAACTCACAATCGCCAAGGCGCGCGATCTGTTGCGCGCGGGTGAGGTTACATCCGTTGAACTGACCGAAGCCTGTCTTGCAGCGATCAACGAGGGTCGGGCATTGAATGCTTTTGTGCACGACACCCCGGAACTTGCGCTCGACAGGGCCGGGGCTGCAGATGCACGCATACAGTCCGGCGACGCGCCAGCCATGTGCGGTATCCCCATCGGGATCAAGGACCTGTTCTGCACTGAAGGGGTCGCTTCACAGGCGGCAAGCCGGATTCTGGAAGGTTTCAAACCTGAATACGAGTCTCAGGTCTCGGCTCAGTTGCGGGATGCCGGGGCGGTGATGCTGGGAAAACTGAATATGGACGAGTTCGCCATGGGTTCCAGCAATGAAACCTCTGTGTATGGGAATGTCGTAAATCCCTGGAAGGTAGATGACCGCCAGCTCACGCCCGGCGGGTCGTCTGGTGGCTCGGCAGCGGCGGTTGCAGCAGATCTGTGCCTTGCCGCAACAGGCACGGATACCGGAGGCTCGATCCGGCAACCCGCAGCATTCACGGGAACTGTCGGTATCAAGCCCACATACGGGCGCTGTTCGCGCTGGGGAATTGTCGCGTTTGCATCCTCGCTTGATCAGGCAGGCCCGATGACCAAGACGGTTCGTGATGCCGCGATCATGCTGGAAGCGATGTGCGGCCATGACCCCAAGGATTCGACCAGCGCCGATCTTCCGGTCCCAGATTTCGAATCCATGCTGACAGGTGATATTCGGGGGCAGAAGATCGGTATCCCCCGTGAATACCGGATGGACGGTATGCCTGACGAAATTGATGCGCTCTGGGCCAAGGGTGCCGAGATGCTGCGCGATGCGGGGGCCGAAATCGTCGATATCTCGCTGCCTCATACGCAATACGCGCTTCCAGCCTATTATGTCATTGCGCCAGCCGAAGCGTCTTCCAACCTCGCACGGTATGACGGTGTGCGCTATGGTCATCGCGCCAAGCTGGAAGCGGGAGATGGTATCACGCAGATGTATGAAAAGACCCGTGCCGAGGGGTTCGGGGCCGAAGTTCAGCGCCGCGTCATGATCGGGACATATGTGCTGTCAGCAGGGTTTTATGACGCGTATTACAACCGCGCCCGCAAGGTGCGGACCCTGATAAAGCGCGATTTTGAAGAGGCTTTTGCACGCGGGATTGATTGTATCCTGACCCCTGCAACCCCGTCCGCGGCGTTCGGACTGGGCGAAATGGCCGAAGCTGATCCGGTACAGATGTATCTCAATGATGTTTTCACCGTGACTGTCAATCTCGCAGGTCTTCCGGGAATTGCATTGCCCGCGGGTCTGGATGCCAAAGGTCTGCCGCTTGGGTTGCAATTGATCGGACGTCCATGGGAGGAAGGTGCCTTGCTGCGGACTGCACATGTTCTTGAAGATGCATCAGGGTTTGTTTCCAAACCCGAGAAATGGTGGTAATTGCCGCGGATGGTTCCGGAGCCGAGAATGGCAATGCAGATTATCAAGACCCTCGCGATGGCTGGCGTGTCCGTCGCACTATTGGCAGCTTGTGACACTACAGCTTCTTCGCCGCGCGGCAGCGACGCGACCGCGCGCAGCGTGGGGTTCAGTGATTACGCGCAATATATGCGTGCGCAGGAAGAGCTGTCGCGTATCCGGCAGGGCGAGGCTGCGCAAACGCGCGGAGCGTCGTTACCTTCAGGCGCGCCCCAATTCGGTGCCGCACCGTCTCCTGCTTCCAGTATCGGGCAAGAGGCTGTCGCCGCGGTTCGGGGCGAGCAGATGGCCTCGACCCCAAGCCTGCAGCAAGGACAGCAGTTCCCGATTGCAAATCTGGCGTCCGGCGCGCCGCTTTCAGCGACAGGCGGGGGCGGTACTGCGCCATCAGGCGGAATGGGTGGTGGGACCGGCACTGGCGGTGTCAGCGAACAGCGTTTCACCCCTCAACCCTTCGGAACAGCCCAGCCCGACCAACTGATCGAGCGCGATTTCGTGCCGCAAGTGCGCGTCAGCGACGCTGAGTTGTCGCAAGGTGGCGCTGGCCCGAACCTGTTTGCCTATGCTTTATCGACTCAGCACAACGTGGGGCAGGCAAGATACAACCGGACCAACCCCTTGCGTTGGCGGCGGTCGGAAACTGCTTGTGCCCGGTTCAGCAGTCAGGATTTGGCACAAGAGGCATTCCTCGCAGCCGGTGGACCAGAACGCGATCCCAATCATCTGGACCCGGATGGTGATGGATTTGCCTGCTGGTGGGACCCGACGCCGTTCCGGCAAGCCGCACGGACCGTGCGCGCGCGCGAATAATCCGGGCCGTGCAGGCGGACTGGTATCCTTCCCCGAATTTCGGGGCGCGCCGTCAAGGACAGCGCCCTTCGATGGTCGTCCTGCACTATACTGGCATGCAGGATACAGCTGCGGCGCTGGAGCGCTTATGCGACCCGAGCGCCGAGGTTTCGGCGCATTACGTAATCTCTCCGACCGGGTATCTATGGCAGCTTGTCCCCGATGAGCAGCGCGCATGGCATGCGGGGGCAGGGGCGTGGTGCGGGATATGTGATATCAATTCAAATTCGATCGGAATCGAACTCGTCAATACCGGCGCGCATCCGTTCCCGGACCCCCAGATGCAGAGCCTTGAAAGCTTGCTGTCACGCCTCATGGCGCGATGGGATATTTGCAAGACGCGGGTTATCGGGCATTCCGACATGGCCCCCGAGCGCAAGGAAGATCCGGGGCCACGATTTGATTGGCGGCGCTTGGCCCGTGCAGGGCTTGCCTTCTGGCCAGAAGGATGGGGCACCGATGTCGCCATGGCCGAAAGCCTTGATCGGATCGGTTACCCACAAGCCGCCCCGGAAAAGCGGCTGCAAGCTTTCCGGTTTCGTTTCCTGCCCACTGGCCAAGGTCCGGAATCGGCTCTTGACCGCAGGCGCGCGGCGGCGGTCGCGGCGGCCTGTCGGAACTGAAGTCCCGGGACAGAACCGAACATTCAAGCTGTGGTCGGGCAGCACGATATCCTGTCGCCTGCGCGCTGAGCATCACTGCGCCGCAGTCGGGGGCGCAATCTGCATAAGGCGTTAGCGCAGGTGGCGCAGCGCGCGTGTCAGGTTGTCATGCAGCGCCGCACGCTCTTCCGGACTGAGGAATGCACCCAGTTCGACAACGCGACTTCCGCCTTCCAACGTCAGGTAATTCTCGAGTTGCGCGCCTTCTGTCGCGAGCTTGACCCGCACCCAGTAAGGATTGGCCTGCCAGTGCTGCGGCGGCGTGTTCGGATTGATCCGGGTTATTTTGATACTCTCGCGCGTCAGGCACATCTCTTCGCGCAGTTTCTGGCGGTCCGAAGCATTGCGCGACAGCGCATACCAGAGCGCCCAGAGCGCGAGTGCCGCAAATGGCAATAGTCCCCAGAGAACCGGCGTTCCCAGCACTGCAAGCAATGGCAGCGTCAGGAAAGCAGCACTGATCGATATCATGCGGACGAAACCCTTGGGACCCATCGACACATGCGGCGTCAGATCCAGACGATACTCTGCGCCATCACTTTGGGCCAAGGCAAAGGCCCCGGGGCGCGTGCCCGGGGCCTGCGGTGTTATTGTCCAGTGAACAGGCATGGTTTTGCCAGTCTTAGGTGCCCTAATGGGCGCTTTGCCGGTCCCAGTCCTCGCGCTTGGGCAACTGCTCGAACGTATGCTCGGGCGGAGGTGTGGGCAGGGTCCATTCCAGCGTGTCGGCGTGTTCGTTCCAGTAGTTCTTCTCGGTAATCCGTGCGCCGTAACGCAGGGTGTAGAACACCACCCCGATGAAGAACAGGAAGGATGCGAAGCTCAGGAAGGCACCAATCGACGAGACATAGTTCCAGAGAGCATAAGCCTCGGGGTAGTCAATATAGCGCCGTGGCATCCCCTGACGGCCCAGGAAGTGCTGTGGGAAGAAAGTCAGGTTGGCGCCAATGAACATGGTCCAGAAGTGGAGCTTGCCTGCCCATTCCGGGTATTGACGCCCTGACATCTTGCCCATCCAGAAATAGATCCCGGCAAACAGAGCAAACACAGCGCCCAGTGACATCACATAGTGGAAATGAGCGACCACGTAATATGTGTCGTGATAGATCCGGTCGATCGGGGCCTGGCTGAGGACCAGGCCAGTAACACCACCGACCGTAAACAGGAACAGGAACCCGAAGGCCCAGAGCATCGGTGTCTCAAAACTCACCGAGCCTTTCCACATCGTCGCGATCCAGCTGAAGATCTTGATGCCGGTCGGTACGGCGATGACCATCGTCGCCAGCATGAAATAGGTCTGCTGGGTCAGCGACATGCCCACGGTGTACATGTGGTGCGCCCAGACAATGAAGCCAAGAACCGCGATCGCGATCATCGCCCAAACCATTGGCAGATACCCAAAGATAGGCTTGCGCGAGAAGGTCGCGATAACATGGCTGATGATTCCGAACCCCGGCAGAATGATGATGTAAACTTCGGGGTGACCGAAGAACCACAAGATGTGCTGATACAAGACCGGGTCACCGCCGCCCGCCGGATCAAAGAACGCAGTTCCAAAGTTGCGGTCCGTCAGCAGCATTGTGATCGCACCTGCCAGAACCGGCAGCGCCAGCAGAATCATCCATGCGGTAATGAACACGGACCAAGCAAACAGCGGAACCTTGAACAGAGTCATACCGGGGGCGCGCATGTTCAGGAAGGTCGTGATGATGTTGATCGCCCCAAGGATCGATGATGCCCCGGAAACATGCACGGCGAAGATTGCCAGATCCATCGAATACCCGCCTTCGGTGGTCGACAATGGCGGATAGAGCACCCAGCCCACACCTGAACCAAGTTGCCCATTGCCACCGGGCGACAGGACCGAAGCCACCGCCAGTGCCGAACCGGCAACAAACAACCAGTAGCTCAGGTTGTTGAGGCGCGGAAAGGCCATGTCCGGTGCACCGATCTGCAATGGCATGAAGTAGTTACCAAATCCGCCGAAAAGTGCCGGAATCAGCACGAAGAACATCATCAGGATGCCATGTGCCGTCACCAATACATTCCAGATATGCCCGTTGGGCGTGCAGTCTTCCTGTGCTGTAAAGCTTGCGCCCTCCATGCACATGTATTGGACACCCGGTTCCATCAATTCCATCCGCATGTAAACCGAGAAGGCTACCGCGATGAAGCCGACAATGCCGGCAGTGAACAGGTAAAGGATCCCGATATCCTTGTGGTTGGTAGACATGAACCAGCGGGTGAAGAACGAGCGTGTATCCTCGTGTCCGTGGTCATGGGTGGCTGCATCCGCCATTGGCTACTCCAGTTCCCGATTTCTGCTGCGTTGGCCGCAACTGTTGTCGATTATTGGCCATGACGCGCTGTCCTGGCCCCAGTCCTTTGCCCCGATGCCAGAGCGCGCGCACGCGGCCTGTGTGGCACGGTATACTTTGCTTTTAGAATGTGACTTTTCTCAGGGCAATGCTCCAGTTGTCGCAGTCGTGATATTTTTCAGCATTGGCGCGTATTTCAGTCGGTGTTCTGGTGTCAGGTGCAGGGCTGGCTCTGGGCGGTGAAGACAGTGTCGAA
>SKWJ01000495.1 GCA_007128995.1 Paracoccaceae bacterium | reverse complement strand
TCCAGACTGCGCCTTATCCGGTCTATGCGGTACCATCCGGGGCCTTTACAGATATCGAAGACCTGTTCCCCAATGACATTGACACGCGGGTGGTCCTGCGGGCAATTGATCCTCTGGAAGCCATCTTGCCCACCAAGCTGACAAGTCCGGGCACATCTGTCGGGATCACGTCTCTGCTTGCGCCCGGCAAGCGTGCGGTAACGCTGGCCGTCAATCAGATCAGCGGTGTTGCAGGCTTTCTTCGTCCCGGTGATCATGTTGATGTTTTCTGGTCCGGGCGACACAACGATGCGCAAGACATCACACGCTTGATCGAAACACAGATGCGGATCATTGCTGTGAACCAGAGCGCCAATATGGACAGGGTTGCAGAGGTCGCAGAAATGCGCACCGTAACTGTAGAGGCGACACCGTCCCAGGCGGCCGCGCTAGCCCAGGCGCAAGGCTCCGGAACTCTGACACTGGCTCTGATGGGTCTGAATGACCGCGATGCCACCGGCGCGATAGAAATGACACAGGACAGAATGCTGGGGATCGTAGGCGAGACATATCAGGGCAATCGACTGCAAACCTGCCAGATCCGGACGCGCCGCGGCAATGAACTGGGATTGGTCGAAATCCCCTGCACGAACTGATGATATCACTGCGCAAACCGTATCGATGCGCCGATCACACAGGCTGGACAGCCCCATATCAGCAAAGGTGATCACGGGCGTTCGGTCGCCGCCGCAGGCAGGTCTGTGACCGAAACCACACCAACAGCAGTCATTGAACACAAGTATGTTGTAAAAAAATTCAACCTGAAGCATATTTGCACGATTAGGCGGGAATACGCCAAAGATGCGGGCAATGTACCCGGTTATTGAGCAAGAGCAGTGAAGCCTCGAAGGGCGAATAGCATGAAACTCCTATCCCTTGCAGTGGTGATGCTGCTGCCGCTTTCATTGGCTGTAGCAGTTGCGCCTGCGGCACAGGCAGAGGCGTTCCGCATCCTTAATGGCGGGGCTTCCGCAACGCTGCGCGTGTCCATGAACCGTGCCGTCGTCGTGGAGACAGACTCCCCGTTTTCCGAGCTCTCGATCGCCAATCCGGGCATTGCTGATATATCCACCCTGTCTGATCGGGCAATTTATGTGCTGGGCAAGACACCGGGTCGGACAACCCTTACCATTCTGGGCACCGAGGGTGATCTGATCAGCAATATCGAAGTTCAGGTTACGCCCGATATTGCAGAGTTTCGTGAACGTCTTCGCCAGATCTTGCCGAATGAGGCAATCGAAGTGCGCACAGCAAATGACGGGATCGTACTGTCAGGCATTGTCTCCTCGGCGGCGCGACTGGATGCAGCGCTGCAACTTGCCCAAAGATATGCCCCCGAGCGTGTTTCCAATCTCATGAGTGTGGGCGGAACCCAACAGGTCATGCTGAAGGTTCGCTTCGCGGAAATGCAGCGCGGTGTCAGCAAAAGCCTTGGCGGCAGCCTTCAGATCGTCGGAGGATCGCGCGCCACCCTCAACACCGGAAACTTTGATTCGGGCGGTAGCCGGCCAAGCGAAGGCACCCTCGCCTTCCGTGTCGGCGGCGGTCGGCTGACAGCAAATGTTGTGCTTGAAGCACTTGAAACCCAAGGCCTTGCGCGCACGCTTGCAGAACCGAACCTGACTGCCTTGTCGGGTCAAGAGGCCTCTTTTCTCGCCGGCGGCGAATATCCTGTCCCGGTGCTGAATGACGGATCGGTCAGCATTGACTACCGGCCATTCGGGGTCGAGTTAAGCTTCACACCGCGGGTACTTGATGACAATGTCATCAATCTGCGACTTGATGCTGCGGTCAGTTCAATCGACACGGCCAACACGGTGCAACTGCCGACTGGCGAAGTCGCAGCTTTCCGCCGTCGGGCAACGCAGACAACCGTGGAACTGCGCGACGGAGAGAGCTTTGCGATTGCCGGGCTTCTGGAAGACGATTTCCGCTCCAGTTCACGCAGTGTTCCATGGATATCAGAACTGCCGATCTTGGGCGCCCTGTTCCGCAGCGCCCAATATCAGCGCAACCAGACAGAGTTGGTGATTGTGATCACCGCGCATCTGGTTTCCCCCACACGCGGCGAAGCGCTGATGCTGCCGACCGACCGCATACGCCCCCCAAGCGAACAGGATCTGTTCCTGACCGGCCGACTTGCGGCCCCCGGATCTGGTACCTTGGGAGAGATCGCGCGTCAGGAATTCGGTGGTTCATACGGCTATGTCCTCGATTGAACCAGCCTCTTATAGCATCGGAGCCGGATATGCCCCACAATCGACGCTTTTTCTTGCTGGGATCGGTCGCATTTGGGCTGTCAGCCTGCATGAAAGAGGCTGGAAGCGCTCTGAATGAAGGGCAGTTCGGTCATGCGACTGATCACAATACAAGATTGCAATCCGGAGAGATCAGCCTTGCAGAAGTGATGACACGGCGCTTTCATGCAGAGGTGCCGTCGATGGTCAATTTCGCATTTGACAGCGCAGTGCTGGACGCAGAGGCGCAAACAATCTTGCGCCGGCAAGCCGACTGGATGCGCCAGTTCCCTGAATTGCGCTACACGATATATGGGCATACCGACAGTGTTGGCAGTGCGGCATATAACTTCCGCCTCGGGCAGCGGCGGGCCGATGCAGTGCTGCAGCGGCTGGTCGCGCTTGGGGTCCCAAGGGCCAGCATACTTGCTGTGGTGTCGCGCGGCGAGACGCAACCCCTGCTGGCAATCGAGGGGTACGCACGGGCGAATCGGCGAACCGTGACCGAGATTTCGGGGCTGGTCAGACGCGGCAGCACCATGCAGGGCGAATATGCACAGATCGTGCAGCGTCAGTTTGTCCTCAGCGCCCAGGAAGCGCATGTCACTCAG
>SKWJ01000176.1 GCA_007128995.1 Paracoccaceae bacterium | reverse complement strand
TGATTTCGCGCATGGCGGAAGTGGTCATCGCGGTTGAGGAGAATGACGCGCTTGCAGCGTCTGCCGAAAGCGCCTTGGCGCGAACCGGTTCGGAAACCGTGGTCCTGCACAAAGGTCCGCTGGCCGAAGGGGCGCCCGCGCATGCGCCCTATGACGTCCTCATTTTTCAAGGAGGGATCGAAGTGTTCCCGCCTGCTCTGATTAAGCAGTTGAACGAGGGTGGTCGAGTGGCGGCGGTGTTCATGACGGGGGCGCTTGGTGTCGCCCGTTTGGGTATCCGTAAGGGTGATCACATCAGTTGGCGGGATATATTCAACGCTGCGGCACCGGTCCTTCCCGGTTTTGCCGGTCAGCAAGTTTTCAGCCTCTGAAAATCGAGCATTCCGACTTCTGCCGACAAGGTGGTGCGGACAAAAAAAAGGCTAACAGGCATGAAATCTAGGTTGAAGCTTTTGGTCGTCGTGTCCGCTATCTGCCTGTCGGGGGTGTCCGCCTCTGCACAGTCTTTGGCGGACACTTTGATTGCGGCCTACCGCACCTCGAACCTTCTGGAACAAAACAGGGCGCTGCTTCGGGTCGCAGATGAGGATGTGGCGCTTGCTGTCGCCAATTTGCGGCCAGTGTTGAACTTTGTCACCAATGCGCAGGCCAATTACAGTTCCATTCAGCCAAATTCACTGTCGCTCGGGTTCAATCTGTCAGCAGAAGTCACGCTGATCGATTTTGGCCGTGGCAGGCTGGCGCGCGACGCAGCAGAGGCTCAGGTGCTGGCGACGCGCCAGGCGCTTGTCGATGTTGAACAGCAGGTCATGCTGAATGCCGTCACCGCGTTCATGGATGTGCGCAGCGCCACTGAATCCGTCGCGCTGAGCCAGGCGACCGTGAGTGTTATCAACCAGGAGTTGGACGCGGCGCGAGAGCGGTTCGAGCTGGGCGAGATCACGCGGACCGATGTGTCACTTGCCGAAGCGCGCCTGGCGGCTTCCCGCTCGCAACTGGCAGCAGCCGAAGGTGATCTTGCTGCGGCGCGCGAGGCCTACAAACTTGTGACAGGCGCTTATCCGGGGCAACTGCGCCCTCCACCTACTTTACCGCGCACTGCAAATTCGTTGCAAGTGGCGCAAGATATCGCGCGGCGCGGCCATCCACGGATTTTGCAGGCGCAACATGAGGTGACCGCAGCAGAGCTTAATGCCGAGCGCGTCTTTGCACAGCGTCAAGGAACTGTCACCGGGACGGCATCGGTGGGCCAGCAGTTCAATAATCGCGGTACGGAACCTCAGTCTGCCAGCGCCGGCGTAAGCTTCGCGCGGCCGATTTATCAGGGTGGGCAACTTAACGCCTTGCACCGTCAGGCAACTGCGCGCCGTGATGCCGTTCGGTCTGGTTTGCATCAGACTGTTGCGCAGGTCCTGCAGAATGTTGCAGTGGCTTGGGCAAATATCGACGTGGCCAGTGCGCGGATCGCGGCAAGCCAGCAGCAGGTTCGGGCATCTGAGAGTGCCTTTGAGGGCACGCGCGAGGAAGCAAGGCTGGGTGCACGCACCACACTGGATGTGCTTAACGCTGAAACAGACCTTCTCAATGCGCGGACAACTTTGCTACAGGCTCAGGCAGCTCAGCAGATTACGACCTACAATCTGTTGTCGGCGATGGGGCTTCTGACAGTTGATCATCTTGGCCTTGGGATCCCGACCTACGACCCGGAAGCTTATTTCAATGCCGTTCGCAATGCGCCAATCGCCTCGCCTCAGGGGGAAGCACTGGATCGTGTCTTGCGCGCGATTGGCCGTGAATAGCAGCGCAATCTCAGCGAATGACCGCTCATGTCAGAGGGCGCGACCCGGTCAAGGGCGTATTTGCGTTGGCCGGGGTTTTCTAAACCGGCTTTGGTAGAGTAGGAATATCATGAGGAATGACGCGACAAATGGCACAATCTGCACATGATATTCCATTAGAAGACGCAGCTTCTGTGGTGCGCAGGGTTCTGTCACGAGAAGGGGCCTCTATGACAGAACTGCCATTATCAGGCGCGAAGATGCCTCCGCTACTCTTGACGCCCGCCTTGCGAGTTGACCAACCCCATGTCGTTAACACACGGACGGTTGATACTGCGAGCAAACAACAGCCGGGGTCTGATCTGGCCGCTCCCGCAGAGGCTGGCCTACCGGGTACCGATCTTGCACCGGCCACAACTGACATGCCGGACCAGATCATTGACGAGGCGATGCTCTACGCGCTTGTCGGCGATATTGTGCGCGAGGAACTGCGAGGCGAGATGGGTGAGAAGATCACCCATAATATTCGCAAGCTGGTCAGGGCGGAACTTGCGCGCGAGTTGCACCTGCGCCATGCGAAGGATCAGTCGTCAAGCGGGTAGTCTTCCCAATCCTCGATCGCGACAATTTGTTCCGAAACTGTCCTTCCGCGCATGGAGGCACCGGCCCGATGCGTGGACATCGGGTCTCCGGTCACCAGCGGGTGCCAGTCGGGCAGGCTTCGCCCGTCATGCAACAGTCGGTAGGCGCAGGTTTCGGGCATCCAATAGGCAATGTCCTTCAGTGTATCGGGGCGCAGAACCACACATTCAGGGACGATTCGTTTGCGCTCTGCATAATTGGCGCATCGGCAGGTTGCATCATCGAACAGGCGGCAGGCGACACGGGTGAAGATCAGTTCGTCAGTGTCGATATCTTCAAGCTTGTTCAGGCAGCATTTCCCGCAACCATCGCACAGACTCTCCCATTCCTCGGGTGTCATTCGGTTCAGCGGGATGGTTTCCCAATATCTGTCACGTAACGTCATGGGCTTCACATAAGCCTCATTGATGTTCGGGGAAAGCGGGAACTGAGATAACGCCCCAAGGTGCTTGTCATCGGCCTGCGCCGG
>SKWJ01000045.1 GCA_007128995.1 Paracoccaceae bacterium | reverse complement strand
TTCAGCCGGCACTAAAGGCAATTTCCGGGCTGCAATACAATCGAATCGAACTCAAGACCGGTGCGCCCGGAATCCCGGACGTCACCTACAGCCTGGACGGTACTGGGTGGATCGAGTTGAAGGTGATGCCGACGAACGTTTTGTATCCGCGTTGTATTGACCTGTTGAATTGGGAACCTGAACAACGGGCCTGGGCCAGGAGACACCGACAATCCGGGGCTAAGGTGTGGTTGATGATCAAGGCGGGTGTGAACGTGGCACTAATCGACCCGCTGAAGTGCTATGACCTCGAAAGTGTGGGCTGGGACAACCCGGCTGCGGTCCGGTGGACTACGGACATGTTGAACCACCAAGCATCACGAATCGTGCTGGCCGGATATTTGCGGGTGGGGCCATGAATCGTTGTTGCCGTGTTGCCGTTACGCGCGTAAGCTCCCGTTTTTGTCTCAGTCAGCACATTAAAAAATGAGCGGCTACACGGCTACACGGCTACAAACTGCTCAGAAACCGCTACACGACGCCACTTTTTATGTTGCCGCTATTTTTCGTCTTTTGGTAACACGGCTACACCAACAAAAACCAGTGGTAGGTGCCTCCCAAGAGAGTCTCAATGGTCATTGTTGTCGGGATCTCGTGTGCGTAAGAGAAGCCAACGGGAGCGCGAGGACGGCACTCGGGAGTGCTGGGTGGTATGATAAGTGCTGGGTGGGTCCTCCCTGGCACCCTGAGGCGGGTACGGATGAGAGGCACCCGTTTCGACAGCTTCCATATTTCTTAGATTGTTGCTCATATGCGCGGATCAACAAAACCCGTGCCTGACGCTGAGCGGCTGCGTCATCGCAACCGCGGTGAGATCGCGGTGATGTTCGGTGTGTCGCCGCAGTCCGTCGATGCCTGGATACGCCGTGGCTGCCCGGTGGTCGAGCGTGGCGGGCGCGGCAAGCCTGCGGTCATGGATGTGATCGCCGTGGCCGAATGGCGGTTCGGAGCGCGCGTTGCTGGAGACAACGTAGATCCGGAGACACTGCCGCCCGCCGAGCGCAAGCAGTGGTACGAAGGCGAGAAGCACCGACGCGCCATCCAGGTCGCGGACCGCGAACTGATCCCGGTCGAGGAAGTCGAGGGCGTCATTGCCCAGGCGTTCGCGTCCCTTGCTCAAGCGATCCAGTCGCTACCGGATACCCTGGAGCAGGACGCCTCGCTAACGCCTGCGCAAGCCGAGGCCGCCGAACAGTCCCTGTATGCCTCGCTCGATTCCATTGCCGATCAATTGGCCGCTCTTGGCCCGGTGGGCGCCTGATGGGTTTCGCGAGTGCCTACCCAATCATCCATGCCGCCGCAGAGGCATTCCGGCCGCCGCAGAGGCTCCCAGTATCCGAAGGCGCACGCATCATGCGCGTGCATCAAAGCAAAGGCACGGCGCTACCGTGGAGTCCCACGAAGACGCCTTACATGATCGAGCCGATGGATACCTTGGGCAGCCGGGTTCACGAAGCCGTTGTGTTTGTCGGCCCGGCGCAAAGTGGCAAGACAGTCGGGCTTTTAGACGGCTGGCTTGCCCACTGCATTGCACACAATCAAGGCGACTTTCTCGCCGTGCAGATGACCCAAGACAAGGCCCGCGAATACAGCCGGACCCGCGTGGACCGCATGATCCGCCACACTCCCGACGTTCGCGCGCGGATGTCGGTGCGCAAGAGTGACGACAACACGCACGACAAGATGACGCGTCAGGGTATGTGGATTCGTCTCGGGTGGCCGTCCGCGAGCCAGATGTCCAGCTCGAGCTACAAGTACACCGCAGGGACCGATTACGACCGCTGGGTGGACAACATCGACGGCGAGGGCTCCGGTTTCGTGATGATGCGAGAGCGGACCAAAACCTTCATGTCCCGCGGCATGACGATGATTGAATCGAGCCCCGGACGTGATTTCGAAGACCCGAACTGGAAAGCCGGAACCCCGCACGAAGCGCCGCCAGTGTCCGGCATTCTCGGCGTCTACAACTCAGGCGACCGGCGCCGCTGGTACTGGCAGTGCCCCGACTGTTCCGAGTACTTCGAGGCCGCACCGGGACTGTCGCTGTTCGCGACCCTGCCTAACGAAGATGAACTGATGGACATGGTTCGTGGCGCAGACCTCACGAAACTTGCCGAGCAGCATGCGCAAGTGTGTTGCCCGCACTGCGGATGCCTGATCGAACAGAAGTGGAAACGGCACATGAACGACCTTTCGCGCGCACGATGGGTCCGTGATGGGCAGACTGTCACGTCGGATGGCGAGGTTATCGGAGAAGGTCTGTCGGGAGCGATTGCGTCGTTTTGGCTCGGTGGTGTTGCGGCCTCCTATCAGGACTGGGACACCATCGTTGTGCGCTACCTCCAGGGCTTGCGGGAGTACGTGCTGTCCGGCTCTGACTTCACGCTCAAGGCGACGATCAACACCAATCAGGCAATGCCCTACCTGCCGCGGGATCTCAAGGGCGGCGCCTCCGACAGGATCGGCGATCGCGTCGAGGACATCCCCCGATTCTACGTGCCGGACTGGGCGCGCTTCGTCGTGGCGACCGTCGATGTGCAGTCCGGGAAGCGGTCCGGATTTGTCGTCCAGGTGCATGCGGTGGGCGTGGACATGGAGCAGGCCATCATCGACCGCTACACCATCGATGCCTCTTCCGAAGAAGGCCGTCGGTGCGACCCGGCAGGCTACCCCGAGGACTGGGACGTTCTGACGGATCGCGTCGTCAATTCCACGTACCGCATGCACGACGGCCGGGAACTGCGCGTCTACGCGGTGGGCGTCGATACCGGCGGGGAGGATGGCGTATCCGGCAATGCGGCCGCATGGTATCAGCGCCTGCGACGTGCCGGGCTGTCCAGCCGCGTCTACCT
>SKWJ01000066.1 GCA_007128995.1 Paracoccaceae bacterium | reverse complement strand
CGCAGCAGAATCTGATTCTGGATTTTCGAGCGATTAATTTTATTGTTTTTTTACAATATCCTAAAACCACTGACGCGATTCACAAGTTATGATTTTTCGTAATTCACGAAATTTCGTATTGCCAGAAGGGGCTGTCATGGCGCAGGATTATGCGCATGACAGTTGCCCTGCTCTCTGCTGATCCCCTGCTTGAAGCCGTGCCGCACGCCACCCTGATTCTGGACACGGCAGAGGATAGTGTGGTCTGCGCCAATCAGCTTGCCCGGCGTTTGCTGGCAGAAATGCCCGAAACAGAATTTCGCTTTGCCCCGCACATTGCTGGCAATTTCGAGGGTTTTCTTGTCTTTCTGGACGAAGTTGACCACCGCGGACAGGCATGGCGACGGGATATACCGCTTCAGGACAGGGACGGGTTGGCGCTTCATTGCGAATTGCGCGGGCGCCCGCTGGGCAAGTCCCCCCATCTGATCATGCTGACCCTGATCGATCTGAATGAAATGGCACGCCATGACCAGATCGCCGAGGCCGGCGAGGTTCAGCGCCTCGGCCTGCTGGAATGGCAGCGCGCGCAGGCCTTTTTCACAGAACTGGAACGCCAGAACCAACTGATCCTGAATGCCGCTGGTGAAGGGATCTATGGGGTCAATGCCGATGGCAAGACCACCTTCGTGAACCGTGCTGCCCGCGAAATGCTGGGCTGGAGTGCGGAAGACCTGCTGGGCCGCGATATCCACTCGATGATCCACCATCATCACCTGAATGGCGAGTTCTACCCGGCACATGATTGCCCGATCTATCAGTCCTTTCGCTTCGAGCAGGTGAACCGGATCGAGGACGAGGTCTTCTGGCGCAAAGACGGCAAGCCCATTCGCGTCGAATATGTCTCGACCCCGATATATGATCAGAATGTCCTGGCCGGCGCGGTGGTCATCTTCCGCGATATCACCGAACGCAAGGAAAACGAGCGCCGCCTGCACAATGCCATGGAAGAAGTGCAGGCCCTGCGCGAACGGCTGGAACAGGAAAATGCCTATCTGCAGGAAACCATCGCCTCGGAACGCGCACATCACGATATCATTGGCGGTTCACCTGCGGTCTTGCAACTGCTCAGCAAGATCGATCTTGTTGCCGGGACGGAGGCGTCCGTCCTGATCTCGGGCGAAGCTGGAACCGGCAAGGCGCTTGTTGCCTCGGCCATTCACAAGGGCAGCGCGCGGCGGCGGCGTTCACTGATCCATTTCAAATGTAGCGCCGTCACCTCAGACGCAATCGAAGCCGAACTCTTCGGCCAGATCCGCGGGGCCTTTCCCGGCGCGCTGCGGGACAAACCGGGGGTTCTGGAACTCGCGCATAATGGCACCCTGTTTCTGGATGATGTTGACGAACTGCCCCTGAACCTTCAGGGCCGCCTGCTGCATGCGCTGCAGGAAAGGACAGTGACGCGGCTTGGCGACGCGCGCGCGCGTGACATCGATCTGCGCGTGATTGCCGCCAGCCGGCGAAATCTGGAAACCCTGGTGCGCAAAGGCGCTTTCCGAGAGGAACTGCTGATGTTTCTCAATGTGTTCCCGATCGCCTGCTTGCCACTGCGGGACCGGCGCGAAGACATCCCGGCGCTTGCCGCGCATTTTCTGTCCCTCTCCTGCAAGCGGCTGAACATAAAGCCCCCCATCATTTCGAACCTGTCGATGGAGAAACTGCTGGCCTATGACTGGCCGGGCAATGTGCGCGAATTGCAAAACGTGATCGACCGCGGCAGCATCATCTCGACCGGGGGCAAGTTGCAGATCGATCTTGCCGTCACACCGCCCCGGGACACGAATGCGGCCGCAACTGTCTTGTCGGAAGCCGAAATGGATGCCGCGCAACGCAACAATCTGCTTTCAGCGCTCAGGCGCACCAAGGGCAAGGTCGCTGGCAACGATGGCGCTGCGGATCTTCTCGGCGTGCAGCCCACCACCCTCTATTCAAGGATCAAGAAATGGCAGATCACCGCTGATGAATGGCAGTGAATGCCGCGCCACACCCAAGCCCCCAGCCCGGTGACCAACAGCTACGCCGCCAGTGCGACGGGCGCATAGGCTCAGCGATGCCTTCACCCTTCATGAGTGCTGGAAGAGCTTGGGCTTTGACCGCACTCTTGAAACACTATCCTGCCAGATCCCGTATGTCCTTGCTGCTGCCTCGATCGCCCGTATGTTCAGATCGTCGCGGTCCATGTCGTCCACCGATGTGACGGTTAAAGAGCCCTCGGTTCTGCCCAAGTCGTGACCTACAACAATGACAGGCTCACTACTGTCTTTCTTGGAATGCTGCGTGTGCAGGATCGCGATTTGGTTCTTGGCCAACATTGCCGAAAACCAGATGTCATCGACCATGAAGAATGTGTCTGTCACATGAAAAACCTCATTGTCAAAGAATTCAGGTCGGACCAGAACGCCGCCAAACCCTTCGACGATCTCGCCACCTTCGGGATGAAGGCGCACAGGCTTCCACAGGCCAAGCGAGAATAACCGCTTCAATCGGTAAGATAGGTTTTTGGGATATAGCCGCTTTCTGAACATGTAGTCGATCTGACAGCGGTTTTCGGCAATGCATGCGGTTGGATTCTCTTCATGGAGTGACACAAGCCGCTCAATCCATTTGGGATCGTACACCCTGTCATCATCACAATATATGATGCAGACATTCTGTCCCTGATACCGCGTCAATGTCGGTAGAAGTTTGGTCGCAGGTCCGTCATCGTCACATCTGAAAACCTCGATACCGTCGGGCAGACGTGTCGTATCAGGCTCACCAAACTCTTTCCGCCTGTAGACATGGGGAAGGTTAAGCTCGATACTGTCAGGCTTCCGCGACTGATTTAAAATACTCGCGATCGTTTCTCGCAAATAGGCGAT
>SKWJ01000313.1 GCA_007128995.1 Paracoccaceae bacterium | reverse complement strand
TTGCGGAAATTCCTCGGCCAGTTCATGCGGGGTATGCGACATGGATAACTCCTCTATTCCATCTCCATGATCTTAGCATACAGGCGCTGGTTTACCTTGATCTGGCACAAACCAGCCGCTCGGGGCTTGTAACGATAGGCTCAGTTTTCTTGCGCTATGGCCTTGGCGATCGCGGGAAGGTTTCAAAAACTGGCAAATCCAAAGACGGTCAAGTCAGCGGCTTCCATCAGGGTCATCACCGCCGCTGTCACCGCCAGCATCGCTATCGATCTCGTTGTATCGCATCTTGGTACGCTCGGCAGTCTTCCCCTCGGCAGGCTGTTGTTGTGGCGCCGCTGGTGGCTCTCCACGCAGAGCTTCGGGGTTGCGCAACCAGATATCGCGCTGTGCGAACGGAATTTCGATACCCTCTTCCTTGAACCTCTCGGCGATCTGATGGCGCAGTTCAGTGCGCACCGAAAGGCCAAATCCCACATCGCTCAGAATCATGCGGACTTCGAAATCCAAGGAATCCGCACCGAAATCCACGAAATGCACTTGCGGTGAGGGATCAAGCAGTGCCAGCGGTTCGTTTTCTGCGATCTCTTGCAGGATTCGGGCCACCTTGCGCGTATCCGACCCATAGGCTACCCCCACTGGGATGATGATGCGCCCCTGCGAATTGTAGCGCGTCCAATTCGTTACGGTGCCAGAAATCAGGTCAGCATTGGGGACGATCACATCCGTCCGGTCGAATGTCTCGATCACGGTCGAGCGGACCGAGATCGAGCGCACCGTACCCATTGTCGATCCGACCTCGATCCAGTCTCCCTCCGCAACCGGGCGTTCGATAAGCAGGATCAGACCAGAAATGAAGTTCGAGACAATATTCTGAAGCCCGAAACCGATTCCCACGGACAAGGCACCGGCGACGATCGCAAGCCCTGACAAATCGATCCCGGCGGTTGAGATGGCCACCAATGCGGCCACGAATATCCCGATATAGCCGGTCCCGGAGATGATCGCCTTCTGCCCGCCCTTGTCGATTGTGGTTTTGGGCAGCAGACTGGTTTCAAGCGCTCCCTGAATGATGCGCGTAATGGTGTACCCAATCGCAAAAATAATCAGGAAACTAATAATATTGGTCGGCGATATCCGCGTCTCGCCAATACTGAAGCCAGCGCTGAAAACCTGCCAGAATTCAAGCAATTCGGACGGGCGCGCCCCCCAGATCAGCGCAAAAACCGGAAGCGATGCAAGGACCAGCGCAAAATTGATCAGCGATGGAACAAGTGCAGTATCCGTCTGTGCATCATCTGCATCTGTGACCACTGCATAAACATCTTCTTCCACCTGCATCAGAAACAAAAGCACAACGATCAGACCAAGCGAGACGATCGTGGGAAACAGCAACGCCTCGGCAGCCCTCACATAGCCGATGGCTGCGAACACCGGAGCACCAATACCCACAGCCATGACGATCTTTCCCAATATGGGAACCATGCGGTCGAAAAATCCCGTATCAATGCGCTCTGGTGGATCCTGAGTATTGTGCTGATTCAACAACATGCCGATCCGGAACAGAACCAGCCCGCTAAAGGCTGTCACTGGAAAGACAATGACGGCGTTCACGGCATCGGAATAGTCTTCGCGCGGGACAAAGGCTACGAGCATGGCATGGAGACCCAGCGCAAGCCCGATCAGATTGGCCCAGAACCGCCCTTCGCGACGCCGGGCTGCAGGAAGCTGAAGCGGGGCGGAGCGCGAGTCGCGATGCTGAAAAATCTGCCCGCCTGCCCAGCGCGCCACGAAATAGGCGATGCCGCCTGTTACGATCCTGCTTGCCATTTCGCTGCCGATATCTCCGAACAGCGATGTCAGCCTAAGTGCATAAATCAGCGCCATTAGCCCCGTCACCGGCACGATAATCTGGGCCAGCGACATTAGCCGGGCAAGCAATCGTTTGTTGCGTCGCGATGCACTGTCATCAAGCAGATTGGAGACGAAACCCTCAATCCAACGACGACCACGCCAGAGGATGAAGAAGCCAAATACCAGCAGCGCCAGCGATACCGGCAAGTTTGATCTGAATTCGCGCATACGTGCCGGGTCTTCGGTCGCGCCGATGACCTGGGTCAGAAAGGTGAAGGTTCTGCCCCAGATCGCATCGGCAGCAACAACCCAATTCACCGGATTCACCGGCGACGGTGAAAGCGAAAGCAGTGCCTCTGCATCGCGTTCGCGACGAATTGTGTCGACCTGCCGGATCAGGCCATCAGCCCGGCGAAACGCTTCCTGAGCCGCAATTCCGGGCGCTTGCAATTCTGTCAGCTGTTCAGCCAGTTCCGTGCGGCGTTCAGCGATCTCCGCCGCCTCGCTTGCGCCTTCTTCAGGAGGTGGCCCAAGTGCCGCTATCTGTTCGCGCAGATTTGCGATACGCGAATGATTGGCATCCTGAGCAGACAGAAACCGCGCGCGAAAGGTGACAAGTTCGGCGCGCAATTCATCAAGCGCTTCGTTATCAAGCGCGCGCTGATCCAATACTTGTTCGGCATTTTGTGCAAAGCTGCGCCATGCGTCATAGTCCGGAGCAGTGCTGACGGTTTGGGCTGTGCCAGGTAGCGGTTGCGGTGTCTGCGCGGATGGCGCAGTCGAGAACAAGGTCAGTACACAGATCAGAACCGCAAGCCATGGTCTAAGCAACTGCATTGGCCTGCCTATACCTCGTCAAAGACTGCCGGCAAGTCACGGACGGGCTTGTCCATCCATGCAGGAACCGGAAGCCCTTTTTCACGCAAAAACTGCGGGTTGTAGAGTTTTGATTGATAGCGCGTGCCGTAATCGCACAGGATAGTGACGATCACATGGCCAGGCCCCAATTCACGTGCAAGCCGGATCGCCCCGGCGACATTGACACCGGATG
>SKWJ01000113.1 GCA_007128995.1 Paracoccaceae bacterium | reverse complement strand
CTTGGCCTGAAGGTAAAGCGCAAGCTGACGCTGCGCGCCTGACGACAGCTGCCACCAGGACTGCGTCAGATCTGCGGCGTCCTGTGATCTTTGAAATAATTGCCAACACGCGGCGAATAGGGCATTGTGACCGACATGGTCGCCATGGCGTTGCGCTGTATTTTACTTGTTGTCTCAGTGTTTGCCTTCTCAACCGCAAGCGCATGCACATTGCCGCCCAATGCCTCTGATATGGTGCAGCTTTTGCTGGTACACATCAATCAGGAAAGGGCGCGCAACCAGTTGAGCGGGTTCCGCCTGGATGCTGCCTTGACGCGGGCAGCCCAGGCTCATGCCTGCGACAATGCCAATCAAAATCGCCTCAGCCATTTCGGAACAGATGGAAGCCGACCCAGCATGCGCGTCTTTCGTGCAGGATATGATTTTCAGTTCGTGACCGAAAATGTGGCGATCGGCTATGCGAGACCGGAACTGGTGCTCAGGGCGTGGCTGCGCTCTCCGACACACCGTCAGAATGTGCTGGAGAGGCGGACAAACGAATTGGGCCTTGGTGTTGCGGTGGGCCGCGATGGGCGATTGCATTGGGTGATGAATGGCGGCGCGCGCTAGAGTGGCCACGGATCAGGTCGCGGCAGCAAAACAACATAGCGCGGTACCAAGGGCGTCGCCCGCCGCGCATCGCCGGGCGCGGATGCATGTCATGTATACAGCCTGCGGCTCAGGGACCGGATTGGGCGCAAGTGCTGGCAATGATACCCATCAGAGCGCATCAGCAGTCTTTGTCAAAGTCTGCGCGGCAGATTGCCTGCTGCGGGGCAGGGCGCGATGCGGGGTTGCAAAATCTGTTCACTCATTTGAAACTATACAAAGAAAGATCGGTTTTGTCTTGGCGGATAGCGCAGATGCAGTGCGCAGCAGGGCAAGACGTCTTATCAGGACACATGCTCAGGTGGTAACAAGGTTGCCTTTCACTGCTTCAAGGCTTTGGTCATGACATCATGGCCGGATCTTGTGCGCGCGTCCTTCAGGCGGCTTGTCACTGTGCCGGTTGGTCTTGCATTGCTTGTCGTGATTGCAGGCTGGCTTGCGGCGGAACATCAGGCGCGGAACAATTTCCTGCAGGCGCAACGCAGTTCGATCGCCTCGCAGGTTGCGGTGCTGCGGGCTGATCTGGAAGGAACTGTCTTCGGAACGATCCAGCTTGTTCGCGGATTGATCGCATCAATCGCAACCGAGCCGGATATGGACCAGACACGGTTCGAGGCGCTGGCCCGACAGTTGGTGGATGACGAACGCGTCCTGCGCAATATCGGCGCAGCGCCGGATATGGTTATCCAGATGATGTATCCGATTGCAGGCAATGAGCAGGCAATCGGGCTTGATTATGCGGCCCATCCCGAACAGGCCGAAGCCGCGTTGCGCGCGCGCGACACGCGGCAGCTTGTGCTGGCGGGGCCGGTAAATCTTGTGCAAGGGGGACAGGGCTTCATCGGCCGCTTTCCGGTCTTTATTCCCGGTCCGGACGGGACGTCAGTTTTCTGGGGGCTTGTTTCTACAGTTATGGATGTCGACGTCCTCTATGCTCAGGCTGGGCTTGATGACACTGTGCCTTTCACCGTATCGCTGACCGGGCGCGATGCCACAGGTGCGCAAGGCCCGACATTCTATGGCCCAGACCTGACAGACGCGGATGACCCTGTCCTTTCAAGTGTTCAACTGCCAGCAGGAACATGGCAGATTGCGGCAGTTCCCATTGGCGGTTGGCAGACCAATCCGCCACAGATCTGGATGATCCGCGCGCTTTTGCTGGTTGCGACTGGCATGCTTCTGATCCCGACCATCCAGATGGGCCGCCTGATCGAGGCACGGCAGCGCGCGATTTCAGAGCTTAAAGCTGCAAATGAGGCCTTGCACCAGAAGATGCGTGACCTTGAAGCGGCGCGCAACGCGCAGAAAAATGTCGAAGCGCAGCTGCGCCACAGTCTTCGACAGCAGAAAGAGATCGCCAGCCGGTTTGAGGATGTTGCAGAAATCAGCCGGTCCTGGGTGTGGGAGCAGGATTCCGATCTGCGATTTACCCATGTCTCAACGACATTTGGCCGGGTGACGGAACTCGAGCCGGAAGCCCCGCTGGGCCGGACACGGGCAGAAGCCTATGCCGGGCGGCCTGAAACGCTGCAAAGCGCAGATTGGCAGGATCTTGAAAGGCGGGTTGCCAGACGCGAGTCCTTCGGCGAGTTTGTTTATCAGATTCATGCTGCCGATGGGCGTGACTGCTGGGTCCAGATTTCCGGCAGCCCGATCTATGATGCGGAGGGCCAGTTCGCCGGGTATCGGGGCGCGGGCATGGATGTGACGGCCATGCAGCTTGCGCGTGCCAAGGCAGAAGAGGCCAACCACGCCAAGACCCTGTTTCTGGCGAATATGAGTCACGAGATCAGGACCCCGTTGAATGGCGTTCTCGGAATGGCGCAGTCGCTGCGCGAGTCGTTGCAGGATCCCGGGCATCGCCAGATGGTCGACACGATCCGAAGCAGCGGTGAAGGGTTGTTGCAGATCCTGAATGACATTCTTGACATCTCGAAGATCGAGGCCGGCAAGATTGTCTTCGATCGGTCCGAGTTCGACCCTGCTGATGTCGTAAGGCAGGTGGTCCGATTGCATCGGGCCTGCAGTGTCGAGAAGGGGGTGAGTCTCTCGCTTGATCTTGAACCGGCCCGCCCCGTCATTCGCCGGGGCGATCCGCACCGCATCCGCCAGATTGTGCATAATCTTCTCGGTAATGCGATCAAGTTCACGGACGCCGGAAGCATCCGCGTCGTGGTGCGCAATTTTGACGATGGGCCGGTCGAGCTGTCGGTCCATGATACAGGGATCGGGATGGATGCGGCTCAATCCAAGCGCATCTTCGAGGATTTCGCGCAAGCGGATGAATCCATCACGCGCAGGTTTGGTGGCACAGGTCTGGGCATGTCGATCGTGCGCCGTCTTGTGCAGTTGATGGATGGAACGATTGACGTCACATCCAGGCTGGGGGAGGGTACGTCGGTGCATGTCATGCTGCCATTGCAGGTGTCGACGCGCCCGCAAAAACCTGAAGTGTTGACAGACCCCGAACCTGCGGTCGCGCCTGACCTGAAGGGTTTGCGGGTGCTGATCGCAGATGACATGCGCACCAATCGCGTGGTTGCCGAGGCATTGTTGCGCAATACCGGCACTGCGCTGACGCTTGTCGAGAACGGGGCAGAGGCCGTCGAGGCCTGGGCCGCAGAGCCTTTTGATATCGTGTTGCTGGATATTTCCATGCCGGTGATGGATGGCCCCGCGGCCTTGCGCGAGATGATCCAGATATCGGAAAAGCAGGGGCGCCCCTTGCCCCGCGCGATCGCCTTTACTGCCAATGTGATGCCCCATCAGCTTGCCGAATACCAGTCGGATGGTTTTGTCGCGCATGTTGCAAAACCCCTGCGCAAATCTGATCTGCTCGCAAAAATGGCCCATGCCGCTGGTCGGGTGGAGGTCTGATGTTGCGCAGCGATCAGGAAGAGGATGTCCAAAGCAGACGGATTTCGGCCAGATCGCCCTCATGGGCGGACAAGCGCAGCGCGACCCGGGTCTGCGCGCCGTCGACCGGGGCTTCGCTCAGTTCCACCACGGCGATGACACCGTCGTCGCGATAGTCCAGTCGCAAGTGCCGGACCAATCTGGAGGGCACGATCCCCGACAGGCAATCTTGCACGATACGCTGCAATTCTGGCCGCAGCGCAGTGTCATAGGCCGCCGGGCCATCTGCATGACCTTCGGGTTCGGGGTGGATGATGATCTCGGTCACCTCGGGGACTTGTGTCAGCACGCTTGCGCGTGCGGCCTCGCACAGCCTGTGCGCTTCCGAAAGCGTCATTGCCGGGTCGAGTGTGACATGGACATCTGCCTGCACAGCGCCGCCCATGTGGCGCAGACGCAGGTCATGGGCATCCCGGATACCGGGTGTCGACATCAGGGCAGCCCCGATGGGCTGTGACAAGTCACCGGGTGGGGTTGTGTCTGCAAGTTCCTGCACTGCGGGCCTGCCATAGACCCAGGCGACACGCGCCAGCATCAGCGCAATGACCGCCGCGCCGAGAGCATCTGCGATGTGCCAGCCAAAGCTGGCGGCGCCGATCCCGACCAGTGCCACGACGGATGAGGCGGCATCCGAGCGGTGATGCCATGCATTGGCCGCCATCATGACCGACCCTGTCCGACGCGCCACTGCCTTAGTGTAGTGATACAGCCCTTCTTTCAGCGCGATCGACAGCCCCGCGACCCAAAGCGCGGTCATTGCAGGCGCTGTTGCGGGCGGATCAAAAATGCGCGCGCCGGCATCAAACAGAATGCCTGCTGCAGCAAAGGCAAGCATGACGGCAATGGCAAGTGTGGCGAGCGTTTCAAAACGCCCATGCCCGAAAGGGTGATCTGCGTCTGGGGGGCGATGTGAATGTCCCAGCGCCCAGATCACTGCCGCGTCCGAGGCCAGATCAGACAGCGAATGCACGCCATCTGCAACCAGCGCCTGGCTTTGTGCACTCACGCCGACAATGATCTTCAAGAAGGCAAGGGGCGCATTCAGCACCACCCCTGCCCAAGCCGCCCGACGTTTGTCCCGCAGGTCATCCGAATTCGGGGCGCGCGGGTGCACGGCCATGATGACCCCCTTCAAACGTCACACTCGGCGAATTTCGCTGTCGCAGTTTACGTCAGAAGGATCAAGCGCACAACGCGCCGTTGCCGACTGCCTTGCCAGGGCAAGATCTGGTCGCCGACCGGGCAGGTACACGGCCGGACATAAATCTTGAATTCAGTGGAACCATGGCCCTGTCGGTGACGTTATCAAGGGGTCACTCAAGGAGATCAGACAATGTCGCTTTTGCCCAAAACCCTATCAGTGCTTGCCTTTCTGGTACTTGCCGCGTGCAATACTGTTGAAGGTGCAGGTCAGGACATGACACGCGCCGGCGTCGCCATCCAGCAAGAGTCCCGCGCCGCACGGTGACAGGCCCGCAGCCCCCGTCGATCAGGCAGGGCAATGTCCGGTCCTGAGACGCGGGTGGTTCATTCTTCCAGACTGATATCGTCAAACGACGCGCCGCCGACTGCCGAAAGCCGCGCATAAAGCCCGCCTGCGGCGATCAGCTCTTCATGGCGGCCCTGCTCGACAACCCTGCCTTCCTGCAAGACAATGATCTTGTCGCAGTCGCGAATGGTTGCAAGCCGATGCGCGATGACAAGCCCTGTCCGCCCTTCGAGAAGCTTGGTCAGGGCTTTCTGGATCAGCATTTCGGTATGACTGTCAATGCTGGCGGTGGCCTCGTCCAGGACCAGGATTCTGGCATCTGCAACCAGCGCGCGGGCAAAGCTGATCAACTGCCGCTGCCCGAGGGAAAAGCTACCGCCGCGTTCCCCGAGAAGCGTTTCATATCCATCGGGAAGCGCCATGATGAAGTCATGCGCGCCGACCGCGCGGGCGGCGGCCTCGACATCGGCGCGGCTGGCATCTGCCGTGTTGTAGCGGATGTTTTCCAGAACCGTGCCCGTGAACAGGAACGGTTCCTGCAAGACCATCGCAACCTGTCTGCCAAGCGAGACCTGCGTCACCTGCCGGACATCATGGCCGCTGACCACAACACTACCCGCTTGCACGTCATAGAATCTATGCACCAGTGCCATTGCGCTGGACTTCCCCGACCCGGTCGGCCCGACAAGTGCAACTGTCTGGCCCGGTTCGACCCGGAAATTGACATCGCGCAGAACGGGCTGATCCGGGTTGTAGCCAAATGTCACATTCCGGAATTCAACTGACCCATCGGCATCTGCGCTCAGTTGGACCGCATCAGGCGCATCTTTAACTGTCACGGGAACATCCAGCACATCTATCAGGCGCTGCCCCGAGGCCATCGCGCGTTGCATCACCGAATACTGGATCGTGAGCGAGCGGATCGGATCGAAAAACCGCTGGATATAGAACAGGAACGCCACCATCAGGCCAAGGTCAAGGTCATTGCCCAGCACGCGCGCCCCCCCGACAACCACAACGACTGCCATCGCAATGCCGGTCAGGGTATCGACCAGCGGCACCATGACCTGCGCCAGGCGCGAGGCCCGCAGATGCGCCCTGAGATTGGTATGGGCCTTGTCTGTATAAAGGTTGAAATTCACTTCCTGACGGTCAAGCCCCTGAACTGTGCGGACACCGTGAATAGCCTCTGCCAGCGCCCCGTTGGTGACGGAATTGGCCGTATGCGATGCAACGAATGCCGCGCGGGCATGCGGTAGCCAGATGCTGCGCACGATTGCAAGCACCGGCAAGACCGAAAGCGTCAGCAGACCCAGCTGCCAGTCCAGCCAGAGCATCAGCACCACGATCCCGACCAGAAGCACCAGATCCCCGACCGAAAGCACCGAGGTTTCCAGAAATTCCTGCATCGAATTGACATCGCCCTGTAACCGGCTCATCAACCGGCCCACTTCGGTCTTGTCCATGAAGGACAGCGATACGTGCTGCAGATGCGAAAACATTGCCGTGCGGATATCGAACAGCACATTCTCAGCCGCGCGCCCGACGACGCTTTCCTGCAGATAGCTTGCGCCGTAATTCACGAGGATCACCAGCGCGAAAGCCAGCATGGCCAGTTGCAGCGCCAAGCGCGAGTCCGGTGTGGCCTCGAGCCCGTTGTCAATGGCATAGCGGATGATCAGCGGGATCAGAAGTTGCGTTGCCGAGAACACCAGCACCGCCGCAACCGAGATGACCACCGACCGTCGGTAGGGGCGCACGAAATCCCAGATCCGGGCGGCCACGCTGCGGTCAAAAAGGCGACCGAACATGGCTTCCTCGACACTGTGAGAGCCGACAACGGCGCGGGGCGGGCGGCGCCCGTCATCGCGGATATCGTTGCGTTCAAATTCCAGCTCTTCGGCCATCAGCGGGCCTCCTGACGGTCGGGTCGGGGACCAGCAGGGCGGTTTTGCAGATCATGCAACGCGCGGTAGCGACCATTCATTGCCATAAGTTCCGCATGCGTGCCCTGTTCCACGATGGCCCCATCCTCAAGAAACAGGATACGATCGGCATGACGCAGTGAATTCAGGCGATGCGCGATGATCAAGGTCACCCGATCTGCCGCGCGTGTCCGGATTTCGGCCAGAATGGCGTCTTCGGTGCGCGCGTCAATCGCTGCCGTGCTGTCGTCAAAGACAAGGACTGCCGGATCCAGCAACAGCGTGCGTGCGATTGACATGCGCTGGCGTTGACCACCGGACAGGGACGATCCGCGCTCGCCCACCACTGTGTCATAACCCTCGGGCAGAGAATCGATGAACTGGTGCATCTGTGCAGCCTGTCCCGCCCGTGCGATACGCGCAGTCTGTGCCCATGGGTCGCCATAGGCGATGTTGTTCTCAAGCGTTGTGGTGAACAGGAACACATCCTGTTGCACCACAGAAACAGCCTTGCGCAAGGAGTGCAATGTCACATCACGAACATCTTGTCCGTCAATCGTGATGCGTCCGCCAGTGACATCATGAAACCGTGGGATCAGATGTGCGAGGGTCGATTTTCCGCTGCCCGGTGCCCCCATGATCCCGATCGTTTCGCCGCGCCGCGCAGTGAAACTGACCTGCGACAAGCGCCGTTTGTCACGCGCGCCGGGATAGGCGAAATCCACATTCTCGAAGCGAAGCGTGCCCTCGGTGATGCGCAATGGTCTGGCGTCGGGGGCATCCTTGATCGCCAGTTCAAGATCCAGCAGGGCAAACAGCCGCGCGCCACAGGTGGCCGTACGCGCGAAAGAGTTGACCAGCATGCCCAGTTGCCGGACCGGCATTTGCAGGATGGTCATGAATGTCAGGAAAGACGCCAGCGTGCCAACTGTGATCTCGCCTGTGGCGACCTTGCCTGCGCCCACCCACAGAACAAGGCCCATTGCCGCAAGGAAGGAAAACGTCATCGCGGCCGTGTTCGTCACGCGGATCTGGACGCGTTCATGTGCAAGCTCCAGCGCATTGGCCGAGGCCTTGCGGTATTTTCCCATCTCATAAGCCTGGGCGGCGAAGGCGCGCACCACACGGATACCCGCCAGATTCTCTTCCATCACGCGCGACAGAACAGAAAGCCGCTCTTGCAGATCCAGCCAGGTTTTCCGAAGCCGCAATTGCGACACCGAAGAGCGCCACGCCACGAAAGGCACGAAACTGAGCGCCAGAAGCCCAAGGACAACATCGGTTGACAGCAGGATCGTCGCCCCGATCCCCAGCAGCATGCCAAGCAGGACCACCCGCACAAGGCCTGTGGAAAAGAACATGCGCACGCCTTCCAGATCCAGCATGCCAAGGGTGATCAGTTCACCGGAATGGACGCGGTCATGAAAGCCGAAAGACAGGGCCTGTATCTTCCTGTAGACCGACAGGCGCAGTTCGTATCCGACATGGTGCCCGACAGCTTCAGAATAATAGTTCTGTGCAGTCGTGAAGGCCCCCCGCAATACTGATACCAGCAGCACCAGCAGGGCTGACTTCAGAAGCGCAGCGCGGGCCGCATCGGCATCTGTAAGCAATGCCTGGGTCTGATCCACGGCCTGACCCAGCAACAGCGGGATCAGAAGTTGCATCCCAGAGGCAATCAGCGTCGCAAGAATGGCCGCTGCCGCCTGCCATGGGGTGCGCAGCGACAGCTGGATCACGCGCCAGAGGACAGCAAGCCCGCTGCGCCAGCCCACTGTGTCGGCGGGTTGCATGATCTCATCTGGTGGCGCTGCAACAGGCGTATTTCCCATGGCCGTTGGTCATTCTCCTTACGTCGGGCCGGGGCGAATATGGCGCCCGCCCCCTATGCGTCCGATGATCTTGCCATCGGCAAATATGGTCCGGCCAGCAAGAATGGTGCGCGCGACCTTGCCGCGCAACCGCCGACCGTTGAACAGATGCGCCACGTTGCGGGCATGGCTGTGCAGTGTTTCGGGGCTGATGACAGTTTCACCCTCAAGGTCAACAAGGGTGATATCGGCATCGCTTCCGGGCATTAGTGCACCTTTGCGCGGATAGATGCCATAGCGGCGCGCACCATTCGCGCAAATCAGGTCATGCGCCTGTTTCAGGCCCAGTCGCCCCTGCGCAACGGCATCGAGCATTGCCGGCAGGATGAATTCAATACCGGGCACACCGGGCGGGGCGGCGGGGAAATTTCCCTCAGATGCGGCTTTTTCGGCATGGGAAAACGGCGCATGATCCGTTGTGACATGCGTGATCACCCCGTCGCTGATGGCGCGCCAGAGCGCATCCTGATCGGCTTGACCGCGGATCGGGGGATTGACCTTGCCATATACCCCCGCGCGCGCCACATCGGCTTCGGTCGTGAACAGATATTGCGGGCAGGTTTCGGCAGTGAAATCCGATGTGCCGGCAAATGCCTTCAGCACCTGCACGGTTTCGGCGCTGGTGACATGGGCGATGTGCAGTTTGGCCTGTGCGGTAATGTTCATGGCCAGCAGTTGCGCGACGGCCACCGCTTCGCAGACAGACGGCCTGCTTTTGCCATGCGTGGCAGCGTCTGCCGGGTCAAGATCGTCTGCAAGGCGTCCGAAATGGTCAAGAAGGGCGGCATCTTCGGCATGAACCACAATCGGGCGGTCGGTTGCCGCGGCAAGCTGCAGGGCGCGCAGCTGTTCGGCCGCGCCGGGAAAGGCCAGACCGTCAAATTCGTCGCTGCGTCCGGGTGGCGCCGGGGTGGTGAAGATCTTGAACGCGATTGCGCCCTCCGCGAGCATGGCATCGCGGCTGGCTTCGGTCAGATCCCCCGGTGCTGCGTAGATCCCGAAATCGACAACGGCATTCTCAGCGAAATGATCGCGCCTGCGCGCCACTTCGGCAGGGGTGGCACAGCAGGGCTTCGAGATTGGCATCTCGAACAGGGTTGTCACGCCGCCGGCAGCGGCGGCGCGGGTTTCGGACTGGACAGTGCCGCGTTCGGGATAGGCTGGCGCGCGCACATGGAAATGAATGTCCACGATCCCTGGGAGCAGGTGCAGGCCGGTTGCGTCCAATATTTCGGTTGCGGCGGGGGCCGTGCCGGGGTGGTAGAGCCCAGCAACCTTGCCCCCGGCAATGCCCAGATCGAGAGCGTGCAGCCCGTCGGGGGCAAGAACCGTGCCCCCGCGGATCAGAAGATCAAGACCTGCGGTCATTCCTTCAGCCCCAGTTCCGTCAGGGCGCGCGCCACACCATCGAGATTTGTCAGATGCATGGAGGCATAATTGGGCGACAGCACAACCCCGTGTCCGCCCGCGCGATACGTGGCCATGACAGAGCGATAGGCGATATCAGGCGTGCATTTTGCCTGATCAGCACGCACCCGCGGTGCATCAATGCCCAGCCCCATGAACACCTTCGCCTTGTCATGCACGCCGCGCAAGGCGTCGGCGCATTGGCCGTAAACATAGGTATCCGGGTCCATGCCTGCCTGAATGACCTGATCCAATGGCGCTTCTTGCAGCCCCAGAATGCCCTGCATTACGGCCGCCGCCGTGTTCGGGTCGAAGTCACGCAGAATGGTTTTCTGGAAGAAACCGAATTCCTTGTGCCAGATCTCGCCGGACTGGTGCTGATAGGTGATGGGCTTGACCCAGTCTGCATACATCGTCTGCTCGGCCCAGGGCCATTGGGCGCGGCGGAACAGGTTGAAATGGTTGCGGTTCCAGACATTCAGTCCAAAGGGCAGGTTGGGTTTGCACCATTTGACCATGCCGTAAAGTTCGCGGTCCAGATCCTTGTTGCGTTCCAGCCAGAAGCGTTCCCAGATCAGGATCTCGGGGTGTTGCATCAGGATGCGGATGAACGTGATGAACGCGCCGTCATCAAACTCCTCGCCCGCGCGGGCGGCTTGCATGAATTCATGCATCACGATCAGGGCGCGGCGGCAGGCTTCGACATCGATCCCGCGATCCAGTGCCTCGCGCCGGGCCGGGGCCGAGAAATCGCCGGGGGCCTGGCCCTGCATCAT
>SKWJ01000461.1 GCA_007128995.1 Paracoccaceae bacterium | reverse complement strand
TCGAAAACATTCGAATGCACCCGCCCGCCTGTGGTCGAAATGCCGATGACCGGGTCCATGGTCGGCCAGAGATTGTCCACTGCGAAATTCAGTGTCGATCGGTCCTGTGCTGCGACGAGTGAGGGCAGGCTCACGCCAAGCGCGAGCGTGAATGCAAGGCCATATCTGATCGGTGTCATCTTGTGCTCCTTATGTGAGGGGGGCTGTCTCGCGCCGGGGCGGCGCTGGCTGGGTTGCAGGCGTATAGTTACGTTCATTTTGCAAAGACGGCACGGCGCGACGTGCGGTGTCGACGGCCTTCATGTCAAGATCGACAACTGCCAGCCCGCTTTGCTTCTCCATGTCGCAAAGAACACGGCCCCAGGGGTCAATGACCAGTGAATGCCCCCAGGTTTCGCGCCCGTCATCATGCTGGCCGCTTTGTGCTGCCGCGATCACGAAACAGCCATTCTCGATGGCGCGGGCGCGCAAAAGCACTTCCCAATGCGCCGCTCCTGTGCTCAGCGCAAAGGCCGAGGGCACGAACAGAAGCGTTGCGCCCAGCTTTGCGTAATTGCGGTAGAGATGCGGGAAGCGCAGGTCATAGCAGACCGACATGCCGACAGGGCCCCAGGGGCTGAACGCGATTTCCGCGCGCGTGCCCGGCGCATAACGATCAGATTCGCGGCGCGGCGGTTCGCCCGGAAGGTCAACATCGAAAAGGTGGATCTTGTCATACCGGGCCATGATCTCGCCGTCGGGATTGATCAGATGAGCGCGGTTGCGAAAGCGCCCATCGACCGGATCAAGCACCGGGGTTGACCCGGTCTGCACCCAAAGCCCGTGTGTCTTGGCAAGCTGACAGCAGGCCGCAAGGAACGGGTCGGCATCTTCCACCACAACAGACTTGCGCGCAGTCTGCAAGTCGCGGTTCATCAGGCCAGCGGCTTCGGGCAAGGCCAGCATCTGCGCGCCACTTTCCGCGGCCTTTTGCGCAAGCTCTTGCACTGTTGCGATATTCGTCGCGTGGCGGTTGCTTGAGGTCATCTGCGCAAGCCCGAGGCGCAAGGATGGCAACTGCGGGATCTTCGGTGTGCCGGGGTCCGTCAATGCGTTTCTCCTGTCAGTTAATCTATTGTTACTTGTAATGAAGATTAAAAAAAGTTCATTATCTGCCAATTATCGTAGTTTTATTTGGATGTTCTGCCATGGTTGATCGCCTTCCACCACTGCGTGCCATGCGCGTTCTGGAAGCTGTCTGGAAACAGGGCTCCATTGCCGCTGCCGCGCGCCACCTGAATGTCTCGCAATCGGCCGTCGGGCACCAGTTGCGCCAGATCGAGGAATTGTCGGGTGTGCGTCTGATGATGCGCGAGGGGCGGCGCATCCATCTTACCGAGGCAGGCCAAAGTCTGGCGATGGTGGCCCATCGCGGTTTCAGCGCAATGCGGCATGAGGTTGATCGCCTGACAATGCGCGAACGCATGCCGATCACCCTTGCCGCGATGCCCCTTGTCATGACGAACTGGATCCTGCCCAATCTGGATGACTTTCGCCGGGCATGTCCGAATGTAGCCCTGCATCTGGCAACGATTCAGTCCGATCAGGTTGTCACCCCAGAGCCTGACCTGACGATTCTTTTTTCCCTGAGCGGCGATCTGCCGCCTCATGCCCGGCCCCTGATTCATGGGCGTGCAGTTCCCGTCTGTTCTCCGCGCTATCTTGCCGACAACCCGATCGCGCAGGATGAGGACATCCTGAATGGCCGACTGCTTCAGGATGAGGATTCGCGCATGTGGCGTGAATGGGCGCTGCGCGCGGGACTGACATTTCCAGATGCGCAGGCCAAGGACATGATCTATCTGGCCGGGTCCAACCTGCTGTTCGACGCGGCTCTACTGGGGCAGGGGATCGCGTTATGCCGCGAGGCGCTGATCAGCACTTATGTCGACAGCGGACAATTGAAGATCGTATCAGATGTCAGAATCGACCCTCAGGCCTGCTACTATACGATATTGTCCAACGAGGGGCGTCGCCGGGGGGGTGTGACTGCCGTGCTGAAATGGTTATCCCATCGGGCCAAGGCCGGAAAGCTGGTTCCCGGCCTGTCCCGGATGCAGGTGCATTGATTGGTCGGGCTTGGGTTCGCTCTCTCGGACTGGACTGGCAAGTATCGTGCTGCAGACTGAGGCCCGCAAAGACCGAAGGCAGGAAGGCAATGGTGTGACGGATAAGGCAAGCGCAGGATGAGTCAGGCCAAAGCACCCGGGGCTGACGGGCCAGATCCGCGCGTGACGGTGATCATCCCGTTTCACAATTCGGCACTGACGCTGGGTGCAACGCTTGACAGCTTGCAGCGACAGACGATGCCGCACTGGGAAGGGGTGCTGATCGACGATGCTTCGACCGATGACAGTGCAAGGATTGTCGAGGAAAGGGCCGCGTCTGACCCGCGGTTGCGCTTGATCAAGGCACCGCGCAATCTTGGCCCTGCTGGCGCGCGCAATCTGGGCATTTCCGCAGCACGTGCCCGGTTTGTGGCCTTCCTCGATTCCGATGATCTGTGGCACGCCGAAAAACTGTCGGTGCAATTGCCGATCCTTGAATCGGGCGTGCCGCTGGTCTTTTCCGCCTATGTGCAGATAGACGCCAGCGGACGCGTTTTGCGGCGCATCTTGGCACCGGAACGGGTGGAATATCACGACCTGCTTGATGGCAATCCGATCGGGTGTCTGACGGCTGTCTGGGATCGGGCGTATTTTGGCCCTGTGGTGTTGCCGCTTGTTCCGATGCACGAAGATTATGCGTTCTGGCTGACCTTGCTCCGGCAAGGCGGACATGGTGTTGGCCTGCCTCAGGTTCTCGCCCAGTATCGTGTGTCTGTGCGATCGCACTCAAGCCGCAAATGGCGCGCGGCCCAGGCAGTCTGGTCGATCCTGCGGTCTGA